>NZ_JBHVCP010000017.1:31046-72373 GCF_042803315.1 Streptomyces sp. NPDC057424 | reverse complement strand
GGGCCGTCGGGCTGTCGGGGCATCGGGGCGCTGGCTGTCGGGCCGTTGTGTCGCCGAGGTGCTGGGGGCTGCGGTGCCGGGCTGTTGTGTTGCTCGGCTGGTGCGCTGTTGGGCCGCGGCGCTGTCCGGTTGCTGGGTTGCGGGGGGCGCTGGCTGTCGGGCTGCTGTGTCGCCGAGGTGCTGGGGGGCTGCGGCGCCGGGCTGCTGTGTCGCCGAGGTGCCGGGCCGCTGCGTTCGCCCGGCCGCTGCGCTGCTGGGCCGTTGGGATGCCGGGTCGCTGGATTGCCGGGTCGCCGGTCAGGCCTTGGCCGATGCCTCCACCAGCGCCCGCATCACCCGCACGTCCTCCCCCATCTCCGGATGCCACTGCACGCCCAGGACCCAGTCGGCGGAGGGCAGCTCCACCGCCTCCACCGTCCCGTCCGCCGCATACGCCGTGGGGACGAGGCCCTCGCCCAGACGATCGACGGCCTGGTGGTGGTACGTCGGCACGAACGTCTCCTCCGGCACGACCCCGGCGTACAGACTGCCCGGCACCGGCTTGACGGCATGCCCCCCGAAGACGCCCACGACCTCCGCGTGCCCGTCGATGTGCTGTACGAGGTTCCCCCCGAGGGCGACGTTCAGCAGCTGCATGCCCCGGCAGATCCCCAGCAGCGGCAGGCCCGCCGAGAGCGCCGCCTCGATCAGCGCCAGCTCCCACGCGTCCCGCTCCGGTGCCGGCGGCCCCGTCCGCTCCTCGCGCTCCGCCCCGTAGCGGACCGGCTCCACGTCCGGCCCGCCCGCGATGACCAGCCCGTCCAGCCGGGCCACGGCGGCCGCGGCGTACCGCGGGTCGTCCGGCGGCAACATCGCGGCCAGGCCGCCCGCCCGCTGGACCAGGCGGGGGTAGCCGACCGGCAGCAGGGCGGCCTCCAGCTCCCACACGCCCCAGCGCGCACCGGACTCCAGATAGGTGCTGACCCCGATCAACGGCCTGCCCACGAAAACTCCCTCACACTCGATACGTCAGTCCCGTGCCAACTCTGCCTCGGCCGCCGCCAGCGCGGCGAACTCCTCCTCCGGCGCCTTCGCCACCAGCCGCTTCCGGCTGTACAGGCCGAAGTACGCGACGGCCACGGCGTAGACCAGAAGCGCGATGAACGCGGCCGTCACGTCCACCAGGAACGTGGCCACCAGCGCCGCACAGGCCAGCACCAGGGCGACCGAGGAGGTCAGCACCCCGCCCGGCGTGCGGTACGGCCGCGGCAGCTCCGGCTCCTTGCGGCGCAGCACGATGTGCGACAGGGACATCAGCGCGTAGGAGATGGTGGCGCCGAAGACGGCGATGTTCAGCATCCGCGCGCCGTTCCCGGAGACCGCCGCCAGCAGGAAGCCGATCGTGCCGGGCACCAGCAGGCCCAGGTACGGCGCCTTGCGGCGGCTCGTGAGCGACAGGAAGCGGGGCAGGTAGCCCGCGCGGGACAGGGCGAACAGCTGGCGCGAGCCCGCGTAGATCAGGGAGAAGAACGACGCCACCAGGCCGGCCAGGCCCGCGTAGTTCACGATCCGGCTGAGGGTCGTCGCCTCGCCGTTCGGCTGGAGTGCCTCGACCAGCGGGTTGCCCGCCCCCTGGATCGCGTCGGAACCGCGTGCCCCGGCCGCCGCGAAGAACGTGACCACCGCCAGCACCACCAGGATGCCCATCGACCAGCGGATCGCCTTCGGCAGCGTACGGGCCGGGTCCCTGGTCTCCTCGGCGGCCAGCGGCACGCCCTCCACGCCCAGGAAGAACCACATGCCGAAGGGGAACGCCGCCCAGATGCCGAGCAGGCCGAACGGCAGCCAGGAGCTCGACCCTGCGGCGGCGGAGTCGACCGGGATGTCGTCCAGCGACGCGAAGGAGAAGTCGGGCAGTGCCGCCAGCGCGAACACGACCAGGGCGACCACGGCTATGCCGGTGACCACGAAGCTGAAGCGCAGCGCCTCACCCACGCCCCACAGGTGGATGCCGAGGAAGATCGCGAAGCAGACCAGGTACATCGGCCAGCCGGACTCCAGGCCGAACAGGCCCAGCGACTCGACGTAGTCGCCGATGAAGATGACGATCGCGGCGGGCGCGAGGACGTACTCGATGAGGATCGCCGTGCCGGTGAGGAAGCCGCCCCACGGGCCGAGCGCCCGCCGGGCGAAGCCGTAGCCGCCGCCCGCGGTGGGCAGGATCGAGGAGAGCTCGGCGAGGGCGAAGACCATGCAGGCGTACATGGCGCCCATGAGGACCATGGCGATCGCCAGGCCCCCGAAGCCGCCTTCGGCCAGGCCGAAGTTCCAGCCCGAGTAGTCGCCGGAGACGACGTAGGCGACGCCGAGGCCGGTGAGCAGCACCCAGCCGGCGCTGCCGCGGCGCAGGGCTCTGCGTTCCAGATAGTCGTCGCCCTCCGGGGCGGCGGGTGTGAGGGTGGGTTCCTGGGACATGGGCAGACTCCCGACGGGGCGGCGGCGGTCACGAGGGGCGAGCGGGCTTCGATCCAATGGAATGGAGCCATACCTTTGCGGTGCCGGACGGGGGAAGGCAAGCCCCGTGCGTTAATCGCCCGTAAATCCTCACCGCGCCACGACAGCGCCCGGCTCAGCCGAGAAAGCCCCGCAGCAGCGCCGCCGTGCCCCCGCAGTGCTCGCGCGCGATCTCCCGCGCCTGGTCGGCGTCGCCCTCGATCACCGCCTCCACCAGGGCGGTGTGCTGCCGCTGGGAGTGCTCCAGGTTGCGCACCAGCAGCGGGATGCAGTCGAGCAGGTCGTTGAGCGTCGCGCGGACCGCCGCGTACTGCGCGGTGAGCGTGGGGGAGCCGGACAGCTCGGCGATCGTGAGGTGCAGCAACGTGTCCAGGCGCCGGTACCCGGCGAGCGGCGCGTCGTGCGTGCGCGCCAGGGCCTCACGGAGCCGGTCCGCCTGCTTCTCGTCCAGGCCGTGCGCCGCGCACAGCCCGGCCGCGCCCACCTCCAGCACCTCCCGGAACCGCAGCACGTCCTCTATGTCGACCTCGGAGACCCGGCGCCGCAGCTCGTCCTCGCCGACGGCGTCGGCTCGCGGCAGCACGAACGTGCCGCCGTACCGGCCGCGCCGCGACTCGACCAGACCCTGGTCCTGGAGCACCTTCAGCACCTCGCGCAGTGTCACCCGGCTGATCCCCAGCCGCTCCGCCAGCTCCCGCTCGGCCGGCAGCCGCTCGCCCCCCGGCACCAGACCCAGCCGTACGACCTGCAGGATCTGCTCCAGCGCCTCCTCGAAGCCGTTCCCCGCGCGCACCGGCCGCAGCACCGGCGTCAGCCCGTCGCGCTCCACCTCGCCGCCGTCAGCTTCCTCCGGCATGTGGCCGTACCCCCTTCCCAAGCAATGGTTCTCCGAAATACCTTATGGCTCCCGGCGGACTCAAGGAGCCAAGGAGGCCCTCCCGTGGCAGACCGCACACCCCCGCTGAGCGTCGAGGAGCTGCACACCCTCGTCGCCGGCGGTGAGATCGACACTGTCGTCCTGGCCTTCCCCGACATGCAAGGGCGACTCCAGGGCAAGCGGTTCGCCGCACGCTTCTTCCTCGACGAAGTCCTCCGGCACGGCACCGAGGGCTGCAACTACCTGCTCGCCGTCGACACCGAGATGAACACCGTCGACGGCTACGCGATGTCCTCATGGGACCGCGGCTACGGCGACTTCGCCATGCACCCGGACCTGACCACTCTGCGCCGCGTCCCCTGGAACGCGGGCACGGCCATGCTCCACGCCGACCTCGCCTGGAGCGACGGCTCCCCGGTCGTCTCCGCCCCCCGCCAGATCCTGCGCCGCCAGCTGGAGCGCCTCGCGGAGCTCGGCTACACCGCCCAGGTCGGCACCGAGCTGGAGTTCATCGTCTTCAAGGACACCTACGAACAGGCCTGGGACGCGGGCTACAAGGGCCTCACCCCGGCCAACCAGTACAACATCGACTACTCCGTCCTCGGCACCGGCCGCATCGAGCCCCTGCTGCGCCGCATCCGCAACGAGATGGCCGGCGCGGGCCTCACCGTCGAGTCCGCCAAGGGCGAGTGCAACCCCGGCCAGCACGAGATCGCCTTCCGCTACGACGAGGCCCTCGTCACCTGCGACCAGCACTCCGTCTACAAGACCGGCGCCAAGGAGATCGCCGCCCAGGAGGGCATGTCGATCACCTTCATGGCCAAGTACAACGAGCGCGAGGGCAACTCCTGCCACATCCACCTCTCGCTCGGGGACGCGGACGGCACCAACGCCATGGCCGGCGACCTCGAAGGCGGCATGTCCGAGGTCATGCGGCACTTCCTCGCCGGCCAGCTCGCCGCCCTGCGCGACTTCTCCCTCCTCTACGCCCCCAACATCAACTCCTACAAGCGGTTCCAGCCCGGCTCCTTCGCCCCGACCGCCGTCGCCTGGGGCCACGACAACCGCACCTGCGCGCTGCGGGTGGTCGGACACGGCCGCTCCCTGCGTTTCGAGAACCGCCTGCCAGGCGGCGACGTCAACCCCTACCTCGCCGTCGCCGGACTGGTCGCGGCCGGACTGCACGGCATCGAGCAGAAGCTGGAGCTGCCCGAGCCCTGCCCCGGCAACGCCTACGCCGCCGACCTGGCCCACGTCCCCACCACCCTGCGCGAGGCCGCCGAGCTCTGGGAGAACAGCCCCATCGCCCGGGCCGCCTTCGGCGACGAGGTCGTCGCGCACTACCGCAACATGGCGCGGGTCGAACTTGACGCCTTCGACGCCGCGGTGACCGACTGGGAGCTGCGCCGCTCCTTCGAACGTCTGTGAGGCCCCTCTTGTCCTCCGAGCACCTTCTGGAAGTACTGAACCCCGCGACCGAGGAGGTCGTCGCCGCCATCGCCGGGGCGAGCCCGGCCGACGTCGACGCGGCCGTCACCCACGCCGCCAGGGCACAGCGGGTCTGGGCCGCCCTCGCCCCCGGCGACCGCGCCCGGCTGCTGCGCCGCTTCGCCGCCACCGTCGACCAGCACCTGGAGGAACTGGCCCGTCTGGAGGTCCGCGAGGCCGGGCACCTCATCGGCAACGCCCGCTGGGAGGCCGGCAACGTCCGCGACCTGCTGGACTACGCGGCCGGGGGAGTGGAGCGGCTCACCGGCCGGCAGATCCCGGTGCCCGGCGGCCTGAACGTCACGATCCTCGAACCGCTCGGCGTCGTCGGCGTGATCGCGCCCTGGAACTTCCCCATGCCGATCGCCGCCTGGGGCACCGCCCCCGCCCTCGCGGCCGGCAACGCCGTCATCCTCAAGCCCGCCGAGACGACCCCCCTCACCGCCCTGCGCCTCGCGGAACTGGCCCTGGAGGCCGGACTCCCGGAGCACCTCTTCCAGGTCCTGCCGGGACGCGGTGACATCACGGGCGACGCCCTGGTCCGGCACCCCGGAGTCGCCAAGATCGTCTTCACCGGCTCGACCCGGACCGGGACACGCGTCGCGGCCCTCGGCGCCGAGCAGGTCAAGCCCGTCACCCTCGAACTCGGCGGCAAGAGCCCCAACGTCGTCTTCGCCGACGCCGACCTCAAGACCGCCGTCGACCCCTTCTCCTTCCTCGACAACGCCGGCCAGGACTGCTGCGCCCGCACCCGCGTCCTGGTCCAGGAGTCCGTCTTCGACGAGGTCCGCGAGCTGCTCGCCGAGGCGCTGGCCGCCGTGGTGGTGGGCGACCCGGCCGACGAGAAGACCCAGATGGGGCCGCTGATCTCCCGGCAGCAGCTCGACCGCGTCCGCGGCTTCGTGCCCGACGACGCCCCGGCCCTGCGCGGCAGCGCCCCCGAGGGCCCCGGCTTCTGGTTCCCGCCCACCGTCCTCACCGGGGAGAGCCCCGGCTCGGCGGCGGCCTGCGAGGAGATCTTCGGCCCCGTCGCCGTCCTCCTGCCCTTCGCCGACGAGCAGGACGCGATCCGCCTGGCCAACGACACCCCCTACGGCCTCTCCGGCTCCATCTGGACCCGGGACGTCGGCCGCGCCCTGCGCGTCTCCCAGGCCGTCCGCGCCGGCAACCTGTCCGTCAACTCCCACGCCAGCGTCCGCTACTGGACCCCGTTCGGCGGCTACAAGCAGTCCGGCGTCGGCCGCGAGCTCGGCCCCGACGCCCTGGCCGCCTTCACCGAAACCAAGAACGTCTTCATCAGCACGGAGGGCCCCGCACAGTGACTGCCCAGGAAAACATCTGCCGCCGCCTGGCCGGCCGCACCGCCGTCGTCACCGGCGCCGGCAGCGGCATCGGCCTCGCCGCCGTCCGCCGCCTCGCCTCCGAGGGCGCGCACGTCGTCTGCGGCGACGTCGACGAGGCCCGCGGCAAGGCGGCCGCCGAGGAGGTCGGCGGCACCTTCGTGAACGTCGACGTGACCGACCCCGAGCAGGTCGAGGCCCTCTTCAAGACCGCCTACGACACCTACGGCAGCGTCGACATCGCCTTCAACAACGCCGGCATCTCCCCGCCCGACGACGACTCCATCCTGGAAACCGGCCTGGAGGCCTGGAAGCGCGTCCAGGAGGTCAACCTCACCTCCGTCTACCTGTGCTGCAAGGCCGCCATCCCCTACATGCAGCGCCAGGGCCGGGGCTCGATCATCAACACGGCGTCCTTCGTCGCCAGGATGGGAGCGGCGACCTCCCAGATCTCGTACACGGCCTCCAAGGGCGGCGTCCTCGCCATGTCCCGTGAACTGGGCGTGCAGTTCGCCCGCGAGGGCATCCGCGTGAACGCCCTGTGCCCCGGCCCGGTCAACACCCCCCTCCTCCAGGAGCTGTTCGCCAAGGACCCGGAGCGGGCCGCGCGCCGCCTGGTGCACATCCCGCTGGGCCGGTTCGCCGAGGCCGAGGAGATCGCCGCCGCCGTGGCCTTCCTGGCCAGCGACGACTCCTCGTTCGTGAACGCCACCGACTTCCTGGTCGACGGCGGGATCGCAGGGGCGTACGTCACACCCCTGTAGCGCGTGCCCGTTCGGTCCGGGGCGCGCCCTACAGTGCCGGGATGAGCATGACGCCTCCGCCCGGCTGGTATCCCGACCCGCACGCCCCGCACCTGCAGCGCTGGTGGGACGGCACGGCCTGGACCGAACACCGCCACGTGCCCGGGGCCCCCGCCGCCCCGCCGCCGGGCGGCGGCACCGGCCGGACGAAGGCGGTCGCCCTGACCGCCGCCGGAACCGTCCTGGTCGCGGCGATCGTCACCGGAGCCGTCGCCCTCGACGGGGGAGACGGCCGCGGCACGGAGACCAGGACGGCACCGTCCTCCGCCCCCGAGGCCACGCCCGGCTCGCCGGAGCCGACCCCCGAGGCGTCCTCCTCGCAGCCGTCCGCCGACGACCCCGCGCTGGTCGAGGACCAGCTCAACGGCATCACGTTCCCCTTGCCCGACGGCTGGGTCCGCCCCCGGTACGTCGCCCAGGACGACGTCGTCATGACGACCGACGGCACTTACGACTGTCCCGGCGGCGTGGGCCTGTGCCGTCACGGCATGGTCTTCTCCCGCACGGTGACCGAGAACGACGAGAAGTCCCCCGAGGCCCTCGCCAGGGCGGACATCTCCGAGGCCGCCGACGAGGCCTACGACCGCGACCGGCTCGGCCGCGAGCTCCACGGGGGCATGAAGTCCCACCAGGTCGTGAAATCCGGACCGGTCGCGGTGGCGGGCCGCGCCGGATACCTCGTGCGCTGGCGCGTCAGGACCGCCAAGGGCCCCGGCGGCTACGTCCAGTCGCTCGCCTTTCCCTCCAGCGTCGGCACCGAGTCACCGGTCCTCGTCCGGTACGTCTTCCACGCCGGCGAGGAGGGACCGCCGCTCGCCGACATGGACCGCATCACCAAGGGCATCCGCCCGTTCGGCGACGCGGACACGGGCGGCGGCGTCGGCAGCAGCATCGGCCCGACGGACTGAGGTCCTACAGGAACGTGTGGCCCTCGCCGCGATAGGTGGGCACGGTCGCCGTCACCGCCTCGCCCTCGACCAGGTGCAGTGCGTCGAACCGCTCGCACAGCTCACCGGCCTTGGCGTGCCGGAACCACACCTTGTCCCCGATCAGCAGATCGTCGGCGGGCGAGCCGAGCAGCGGCGTCTGCACCTCACCGGCCCCCTCCCGCGGGTCGTAGCGCAGCCCCTCGGGCAGATACGGCACGGGCGACCGGTCGGCACCCGCCGCACCCGACGCGGGATACCCACCACCCAGCACCGTCACGACCCCGACCCCCGGCCGCCGCACCACCGGCTGGGCGAAGAGGGCTGACGGACGGCCGCTGAACGACGTGTAGTTGTCGAACAGACGCGGTACGTACAGCCCCGACCCGGCGGCTATCTCGGTCACCGCGTCCTCGGCCGCCGTGTGCTGCACCGAGCCGGTGCCGCCGCCGTTGACGAACTCAAGAGCCGGAACCACGGCCCGCACCGCGCGCACCACCTCCGCACGCCGCTCGGCGAGTTCACGCCTGGCGGCGGACTGCATCAGCCGGATGGCACGGGACCGCAGCGGCCGGCCCGCCACCGCGTCCCCGACACCGGCGACATGCCCCTCGTACGCCATGATCCCCACGACCTCGAAGCCGGGCCGCCGGGCCACCGCCCGCGCCACATCCGCGACCTGCGCGGGGGAGTGCAGCGGCGAACGCAGGGCCCCGACCCGCACCCGCCCGCCGAACAGCTTCAGGGACGTGTCCAACTCCAGGCACACCCGCACCACTTCACGCCCGCCGCCTCGGGAGGCGTCGATCAGATCCAGCTGGGCGACGTCGTCGACCATGACGGTCACGGCGGCGGCGAGCTTGGGATCACCGGCCAGTTCGGCGTAGGCAGCACGGTCGGCGGACGGATAGGCGAGCAGCACGTCCTCGAACCCCGAACGGGCCAGCCACAGCGACTCGGCGAGGGTGAACGACATGATCCCCGCGAAGCCGTCCCGGGCCAGGACGCGCTCCAGCAGCGCCCGGCAGCGCACGGACTTGCTGGCGACCCGGATCGGCTTGCCCCCGGCACGTCGGGCCAGGTCGGCGGCGTTGGCGTCGAAAGCCTCCAGGTCCACGATCGCGAGAGGGGCGTCGAGATGGGCTGTGGCCCGGTCGTAACGGGCCCGGTCGGCGGCGCGCGCAGTCATGAACGCAGCCTGCCAGACTGGATTACCGCAGGGTAGGGGGACGTTCCGGGCAGATGCCCCGGCGTCGCGGACTGGTTCCCGTTCGTCCAGGAACAAGCCGTAGAGTGACGCGCACGTACGGCGGACGACGCCGGCCGGTTGTCCGTGCCGGGATGACGCTCCGTCCGTACGGGTATGTGTGCCCGGGACGATTCCGTACCGGGCCGCGGGCAGGACGACACCGGCCCGCGCTAGACGAGCGGCCCGGGCATGAGGAAACGGGGGGTGCATGAGCACGGAAGCGCAGCGTGCCTCCTTCCCCCCGCGCCCCACCACACCCCCGCGCCCCACCACACCACCGCGCCCGTCACACCCCCCGGCCGCGCCGGAAGCCCCGGCGGCGGACGAGCGGGACACACCGGGCACCGCCCCCGGCCCTGCGACTCCTGCCGGGACGGCCGCGGGCACGGACGGGGCCAAGTCCTCCGACAGGCCGAACACGAACGGCCGCCCCCGGTTCCCGAGCTTCGGCGCCGCGAACGTGGGTGCCGTCGCACCCCGGCGCACCGAGTCCGCCCCGCTGCCTCCGCCCCGCGCCTCCACCCGCTTCCCCGACGTGCCGCCCCGCGCCGACCGCGAGACCCGCCCCGGCGCGGACACGTCGCCTGGCATCGGCCGCGAGACCCGTGCAGGCGCGGACACGTCGTCTGGTGTCGGCGGTGAGATCCGCCCTGGCGCGAACATGTCGTCTGGCATCGGCCGCGAGGCCCGTGCAGGCGCGGACACGTCGTCTGGTGTCGGCGGTGAGATCCGCCCTGGCGCGAACATGTCGCCCGGCATCGGCCGCGAGACCCGCCCCGGCGCGGACACGTCGCCCGGTGTCGGCCGCGAGACCCGCCCTGGCGCGAACAGGCCGCCCTCCTCGTCGGCATCTGACGCCCCGCCGCGGCCGCGCCACCTCCCCACGCCGGGCTCCTCCGGCCGCGCGGGGCGTTCCGACGCTCCCGACGGGACCGCGTCGGAGACGTCCGGCCGGCCCTTCCGCCTCTCCGCCCCCGGTCGTCCGGACGCTGCGGCCGGGGCGCCGCCGGAGACGTCCGGCCGGCCCTTCCGCCTCCCCGCGCCCCGCCGTACCGGTGCCCCCGGCGAGCGCTCGTCCGAGACGACCGCGCGCCTGCGCCCGGTCCCCGCGGCCCCGGCACCGGACGAGCCCGCCCCACCCTTCGGCCGCCCTGCCGCGCAGGGGACGACGACAGCCCGCCCGGGATCCGCGCACTCCACCCCGCCGCGCCCCGCACACGAACCGTCGGCCCCCTTCGCCCCACCACCCCGGAACCCCACCCCCGTCTCTCCCGACCCCGCCCTCTCCTGGAGCGCCACGCGCCCCCTGGTGTCCTTCGGCGAGCCCGAGGGCTACGTCGGCGACGCCCGGCCCCGGCCACTCGGCCGGCGTGGGGCACCGCAGGCCGCGGCGGCCGCCGTCTGCCTCGTGCTCGGGCTGGGCCTCATCTCGGGAGCGGTCACCGGCAGCTGGCTCGTCGGGGACTCCGGGCAAGGGGGCTCGCCCAGCACCTTCGCCGCCGCCGGAAGCCTCTGGCACAGCGTCCCGGTCGACGAGCTGTTCCCGCCCACCGTGCAGGGCCGGGGCGCCGGCCCCGGCGGAGCCGACCGCACCTGGACCCGGATCGCCGTCGCGCCGGACAGCGGCTGCAAGGACGCCTTCGACCCGCTGCTGCGCAAGGTCCTCGCCCCGGCCGGCTGCGAGCGCCTCCTGCGCGCCACCTACACCGACGCCACCGAGAGCTACGTCACCACCGTCGGCCTGCTCTTCACCACGGCTGACGCCCCCGGCATGACCGCCCTCGCGAACCGTTTCCGCAAGGAACGCCTGGACCGCCGCAGCGACCTGATGCCCCTGCCGTTCGCAGCGAAGGGCACGCCCGCCGCCGGCTTCGGCGCCCGGCAGCGCGCATCCTGGACCGTTTCCGTGCTCACCGAGGCCCCGGTCGTCGTCTACGCCGTCTCCGGCTGGGCCGACGGCCGTACCGTCGACGACCCGCAGCCCGCCGGGGACGCCGTGGAGGCCGACGCGACCACCGCCGCCGCCCAGGCCGGCCTCGGCAACGAGGCGAAGGGCCTCGCCGACCGCGTCGAACGCGACTTCCGCAGAAACGTCCGCTCGGCCTCGGAGCAGCCCTCGTGACCGCAGTACACCCCCCGGCCGGGAAGCGCCCGCGCAGGCCGTCCCGGACGGCCGCCGCCCTGGGCGCGCTGCTCACCGCCGGTCTCGTCCTCCTCCCCGCCGCCACCGCGCACGCCGACGGCATCCGCGCCCAGCAGTGGGCCCTGGAGGCCATGCACACCGAGCAGGCCTGGCAGACCACCAAAGGCCGGGGCGTCACGGTCGCGGTCCTGGACACCGGCGTAGAGGAAGACCACCCCGACCTGGCCGGCAACGTCCTCCCCGGCAAGGACCTGGTCCGCTTCGGCGCCGAACCCGGGGACCGCGCCTGGGCCCGGCACGGCACCGCCATGGCCGGCATCATCGCCGGCCACGGACACGGCCCCGGCAACGCCGACGGCATCCTCGGCATCGCCCCCGAGGCGAAGATCCTCCCGGTCCGCGTGATCCTCGAGGACGGCGATCCCTCCCGCGCCAAGGCCCGCAGCACCCGCGGCAACGCCCTCGCCGAGGGCATCCGCTGGGCCGCCGACAACGGCGCCGACGTCATCAACCTCTCCCTCGGCGACGACTCCGCCTCCGCGCACCCCGAACCCGCCGAGGACCAGGCCATCCAGTACGCCCTGGAGAAGGGCGTGGTCGTCGTCGCCTCCGCCGGCAACGGCGGCGAGAAGGGCGACCGCATCTCCTACCCGGCCGCCTACCCGGGCGTCATCGCCGCCACGGCCGTCGACCGCTCCGGCACCCGCGCCCCCTTCTCCACCCGCCGCTGGTACGCCACGGTCAGCGCCCCCGGCGTCGACGTCGTCATCGCCGACCCCGACCACAAGTACTACGAGGGGTGGGGCACCAGCGCCGCCGCCGCCTTCGTCTCCGGCGCCGCCGCCCTGGTCAAGGCCGCCCACCCCGGCCTCGCCCCGGCCCAGATCAAGTCGCTCCTTGAGGACACCGCCCGCAACGCCCCCGCCGCGGGCCGCGACGACTCCCGAGGCTTCGGCTTCGTCGACCCGGCCGCCGCCATCGAGGCCGCCGGCCGGCTCAAGCCCGAGGACCTCCAGTCGGCGTCCTACGGCGCGAAGTACTTCGGCAGCGGACCGGACGCCGACGCCTCCGGCGACGACACCGCCGACTGGGCCGCCCCCCTCGCGGGCGGCGCCGGCGGCGTCCTGCTGGTCGTGGCGGTCGTCCTGTGGCGCGGCCGCCGTACCGGCCGCGAGGACGTCTGAGCCGCTGCCGGACGCTCACCATCCGGCCGATAGGGTCGACGCGTGGCGAACAAGAACATCCCGGACCCCGGCTTCTCCGACGACGACGGCTCCGCCGACCCCCGGCTGAGCGCGGCACTCGCCGCCTGGTCCGCGGACCGGAGCGCCGTGGGCCCGGTCCTGGCCGCCCTCAAGAGCGCCCGGCTGCTCGTCCCCGTCGTGGCCGTGCTCGGCGAGGTCGAGGAGGACGAGCGGGGACTGCGCCGCGAGAAGACCAGCGACATGGCCGTACCGACCCTGAAGGCCGGGAACCGCACCGCACTGCCCGCCTTCACCTCAACGGACTCGCTCGCCCGCTGGGACCCGCAGGCCCGCCCCGTCGCCGTACCGCTGCACCAGGCCCTGCAGGCCGCCGCGCACGAGAAGGCGGACACGATCGTGCTCGACCTGGCCGGACCGGTGCCCTTCGAGCTGACCGGCCCCGCCCTGCTCGCCCTCGCCGAAGGACGCTCGACCACCGACCCGCTCACCGACCCGGCCGTGGTCGAGGCCGTGCGCGGAGCCGTGGCCGCCGAGCCCGCCGTCGTGCGCGCCCACCTCGGCCCGGGCCAGGCCGACGGCACTCTCGCCCTGGTGCTGGACCCGTCCGCGGCGCCGGCCGAGGCCGCGCGGGCCGTCGCCCAGCGGCTCGCCGCCGACGCGACCCTGCGGGCCCGCCTGGTGCGCGGCCTCGACCTGGCACTGCTGCCGGCCGAGGCGACGCCACCGGGCGAGCCCCTGTACGTACGCGGCTGAACTAGTGCCGCGGCAGGCAACGTTTGCCCGTCAAGGAGCGGCGTCCGGTGCGGCGAGAGTGCGTGCCGGGCGTGGCGACGGGGCGAACGTTGCCTGTCGCGGGACTAGCCGTAGACCGGGCCCGTGTACTTCTCGCCCGGGCCCTGGCCCGGCTCGTCCGGGACGAGGGAGGCCTCGCGGAAGGCCAGCTGCAGCGACTTCAGGCCGTCGCGCAGGGGTGCCGCGTGGAAGGAGCTGATCTCGGTCGCCGTCGCGTCCAGCAGACCGGCCAGGGCGTGGACCAGCTTGCGGGCCTCGTCCAGGTCCTTGTGCTTCTCGCCCTCCTCGGTCAGACCGAGCTTCACGGCAGCGGCGCTCATCAGGTTGACGGCGACCGTCACGATCACCTCGACCGCCGGGACCTCGGCGATGTCACGGGCCATGGCGTCGAAGTCGGGGGATTCAGGAGGGGTCTCACTCATGGCCCACACGATAGGCGCAGGGAGCCGGTGCTCCCCACATGACCCCGGCTCGCCCCAATTGGCCGTCCCTGGCCATTGCTGGTAACCTCGTGTAACGACCGGTCGGACACGTGCGCCTCACAACCGCGAGCCCGGCCCACAAGTGGAGGCTTCCGAACTCCCACCCGATCGCCCCCAAGGCGGTGGGTCACCGGTCAGACGGTCCCGTCCCAGCGGCGGAGATCCGTCCGAAAGCGCGCCCCGCGGCACCCCGCGGCGGTGCTCCGGTAGTTCGAGGAGCCCCGCCTGGGATCGTCCGGGGCATTTTTGTTGCCTCGGCGCGGTTAGGTCTATCGAACACAGACGTTACGCGGCCGTCCGCCAGACCGTCGCGTGGTGCTACCGAGGAGGATCCATCAGCGCCGAGCCCCGCATCAACGACCGGATTCGCGTTCCCGAGGTGCGACTTGTCGGTCCCAGTGGCGAGCAGGTGGGCATCGTCCCCCTGGCCAAGGCACTGGAGCTTGCGCAGGAGTACGACCTGGACCTGGTCGAGGTCGCGGCGAACGCCCGTCCGCCCGTGTGCAAGCTCATGGACTACGGGAAGTTCAAGTACGAGTCGGCCATGAAGGCCCGTGAGGCGCGCAAGAACCAGGCGCACACGGTCATCAAGGAGATGAAGCTCCGGCCGAAGATCGACCCGCACGACTATGACACCAAGAAGGGTCACGTCGTCCGGTTCCTCAAGCAGGGCGACAAGGTCAAGATCACGATCATGTTCCGTGGTCGCGAGCAGTCCCGTCCCGAGCTGGGCTACCGACTGCTGCAGCGGCTCGCGGAGGACGTTGCCGACCTCGGTTTCGTTGAGTCGAACCCGAAGCAGGACGGCCGAAACATGATCATGGTTCTCGGTCCGCACAAGAAGAAGACCGAGGCGATGGCCGAGGCCCGCCAGGCGCAGGAAGCCCGCAAGGCGGAAGCGAAGGCCAACCCCGGCAAGTCGCAGAACGCCGCGGAGGCCGAGGCGATGGCCGAGGCGCCGGCTGAGGAGCCCGCCGAGGCGTGACTCCCGGGACGCCAGTCCCAGGACGTAACCGATACAAGACGACGCTCCACCGTGCCCGGTTTCGCGACCGGGCACCGGAGCGCCACCGACGAGGAGAGAACGGCGCTATGCCGAAGAACAAGTCGCACAGCGGTGCCAGCAAGCGCTTCAAGATCACCGGCTCCGGCAAGGTGCTGCGTGAGCGCGCCGGCAAGCGCCACCTGCTCGAGCACAAGTCGTCCCGTGTGACGCGTCGCCTCACCGGCAACGCCGAGATGGCCCCGGGCGACGCCGCGAAGATCAAGAAGCTTCTCGGCAAGTGACGTCCGGGCGCGTGAGCGCCGTACGTACGCCGGACCGGGACCCAATCGATTTCGGGTCGTGTGAGCACCCCCACGACCCCGCTACAAGGAGTTAACAAGTGGCACGCGTCAAGCGGGCAGTCAACGCCCACAAGAAGCGCCGGGCGATCCTCGAGCAGGCTTCCGGCTACCGCGGTCAGCGTTCGCGCCTGTACCGCAAGGCCAAGGAGCAGGTCACCCACTCGCTGGTCTACAACTACAACGACCGCAAGAAGCGCAAGGGCGACTTCCGTCAGCTGTGGATCCAGCGCATCAACGCCGCTGCCCGCGCCAACGGCATGACCTACAACCGCTTCATCCAGGGTCTGAAGGCCGCGAACATCGAGGTCGACCGCAAGATCCTCGCCGAGCTGGCCGTCAACGACGCCGGTGCGTTCGCCGCGCTCGTCGAGGTCGCCCAGAAGGCGCTGCCGAGCGACGTGAACGCGCCGAAGGCCGCGTGACGCCGGCTCCGAGCCGAGGTGACTGAAGGACCCGCAGGCCGGACGGTCTGCGGGTCCTGCTGTGTAGCTACCGAGAAAGCGAACAGGATGCCCCCTGCCACCCCCGAGCTCATCTCCCCCCGCTCTTCCCGCGTCCTGGCCGCGCGGCGGCTGGCCAAGCGGAACTTCCGGGGGAAGGACCGGCTGTTCCTGGCGGAAGGGCCACAGGCCGTGCGGGAGGCAGCCGGGCACCGGGCCGGGGACGCGGCCACACTCGTGGAGCTGTTCGCCACACCGGAGGCCGCCGACCGCCATGCCGAGATCGTCGGGGCGGCCCGGGACGCCGGAGCCCGGGTGCACCTCGCCGCCGAGCAGGTCATCGCGGACATCTCCACCACCGTCACCCCGCAAGGCCTCGTCGGCGTCTGCCGCTTCCTGGACACGCCCTTCGACGAGGTCCTCGCGGCCCGCCCCCGGCTCGTCGCCCTCCTCGCCAACGTCCGTGACCCCGGCAACGCCGGGACCGTGCTGCGCTGCGCCGACGCCGCAGGGGCCGAGGCCGTGGTCCTGACCGACGCCTCCGTCGACGTGTACAACCCCAAGGCCGTCCGCGCCTCCGTCGGCTCCCTGTTCCACCTGCCCGTCGCCGTCGGCGTCCCCGTGGAGCACGCCGTCGACGCGCTGCGGGACGCCGGTGTCCGTGTCCTCGCCGCCGACGGGGCGGGCGACCGCGACCTCGACGACGAGCTCGACAAGGGCACCATGGGCGGGCCGACCGCCTGGGTCTTCGGCAACGAGGCCTGGGGCCTGCCGGAGGAGACCCGTGCCCTCGCGGACGCCGTCGTACGCGTCCCGATCCACGGGATGGCCGAGAGCCTGAACCTCGCCACCGCCGCCGCCGTATGTCTCTATGCGTCGGCGCGTGCACAGCGCGCCGCCGGAGGGTGCCGCTCCGTCACCGGGAACTAGTAGGGTGACCAGCTCAGGGACCCCTCTGCGGAGCCTTGGAGGTGGGGTACGGGGATGAGTGTCGGCACCAGCAGCGCACCGGGAGCCCAGAACGCCGGGAACCCGCCCGCCGCGTCCCGGCCACCCGACGACCCCGCAGACCTCGGCATCGACCCCGACATGCTGCCCGACGGACTCGTCGTCGCCGACGAGCAGGGCCGCGTCATCTGCTTCAACGCGGCCGCCGAGCGCATCACCGCCGTCCGCGCCCGGGACGCCCTCGGGCAGCCGCTGGAGAAGGCCCTGCCGCTGGAGGACCTGGAGGGCCGGCGCTGGTGGCAGCTGACCGACCCCTACGGCGGCCTCGCCATCCGCGTCGGACAGCCCGAGCGCAACCTGCTCCTGCCCGGCGGGCGCGAAGTTCTGGTCTCCGCGCGTTACGTCCGTACCCGGCCCACCGGCCCCGTCCGGCGCCTGGTGGTCACCCTGCGCGACACCGAGGCCCGCCGCCGCACCGAGCGCAGCCACGCCGAGCTGATCGCCACCGTCGCCCACGAACTGCGCTCCCCGCTGACCTCCGTCAAGGGCTTCACCGCCACGCTGCTCGCCAAGTGGGAACGCTTCACCGACGACCAGAAGCGCCTGATGCTGGAGACCGTCGACGCCGACGCCGACCGGGTCACCCGGCTCATCGCCGAGCTGCTCGACATCTCCCGGATCGACTCCGGCCGCCTGGAGGTGCGGCGCCAGCCCGTCGACATCGGCGCCGCCGTCGGACGGCACATCCAGGCCTACGTCGCCGCCGGGCAGCCCGCCGACCGGTTCCTGCTGCGCGTCCAGCAGCCGCTGCCCGACCTGTGGGCCGACCCCGACAAGATCGACCAGGTGCTCAGCAACCTGCTGGAAAACGCCGTGCGGCACGGCGAGGGAACTGTCACGATCGACGTCACGGCCACGGCGTCCCTCCGCGAGGGCGAGTACGCCGAGAACGCAGCCACGTCGGTCACGGTGAGCGACGAGGGGCCCGGCATCCCGGAGGAGTCCATGAACCGCGTCTTCACCCGCTTCTGGCGGGGCAGCAAGCGCGGCGGCACAGGCCTCGGGCTCTACATCGTCAAGGGCATCGTCGAGGCCCACGGCGGCACCATCATGGTCGGCCGCGCCCCCGGCGCCGGCGCCGAGTTCCGATTTACGTTGCCCGTGAGCGCTCCGGCCTATCTCGCCTGAGCACCGCGGGCGCATTCGCGTACCTCCACCCCGTTAGACTCGGCCATTGGCACCTTTGTGTCCCTTCAGGCGGCCGTCCGAGTCGGAGACGGGGACCTCCAGCCAGCCAATCGGAAGCACGGGAAGAGATGTCGGCACCGAATAAGTCGTACGACCCTGTCGAGGTCGAGACGTTGAAACCGGAAGAGATCGAGCGCATGCGGGACGAGGCGCTCGCCGCCTTCGCCGCCGCGGACTCCCTCGACGCGCTCCACGAGGCCAAGGTCGCCCAGACCGGCCCCACCTCCCCGCTGGCCCTCGCCAACCGCGAGATCGGCGCACTGCCCCCGCACGCCAAGGCCGAGGCCGGCAAGCGCGTCGGCCAGGCCCGAGGCGCCGTGAACAAGGCCCTCGCCGCCCGCCAGGTGGAGCTCGAGGCCGAGCGGGACGCGCGCGTGCTCGTCGAGGAGGCGGTGGACGTCACGCTGCCGTACGACCGCGTACCGTCCGGCGCCCGGCACCCGCTCACCACCATGATGGAGCGGGTCGCGGACGTCTTCGTGGCCATGGGTTACGAGGTCGCCGAAGGACCGGAGGCCGAGGCGGAGTGGTTCAACTTCGACGCCCTCAACTTCCTGCCCGACCACCCGGCCCGGCAGATGCAGGACACGTTCTTCGTCCAGGGCCCCGAGGGCACCGACGAGTCGGGGTCCGGCGTCGTGCTGCGCACGCACACCTCCCCGGTGCAGGCCCGCGCGCTGCTCGACCGTGAGCTGCCGGTCTACATCGTCTGCCCCGGCCGCGTGTTCCGCACCGACGAGCTGGACGCCACGCACACGCCCGTCTTCCACCAGATCGAGCTGCTCGCGGTGGACGAGGGACTGACGATGGCCGACCTCAAGGGCACCCTGGACCACATGGTCCAGGCCCTGTTCGGCGCGGACATGAAGACCCGGCTGCGGCCGAACTTCTTCCCGTTCACCGAGCCCAGCGCCGAGATGGACATGCTCTGCTACGTCTGCAAGGGCGAGTCCATCGGCAACCCCGACCGGCCCTGCCGCACCTGCTCGTCCGAGGGCTGGATCGAGCTCGGCGGCTGCGGCATGGTCAACCCGCGGGTGCTCACCGCCTGCGGCGTCGACCCCGAGAAGTACAGCGGATTCGCCTTCGGGTTCGGCATCGAGCGGATGCTGATGTTCCGCCACAACGTCGAGGACATGCGAGACATGGTCGAGGGTGACGTCCGGTTCACCCGGCCGTTCGGGATGGAGATCTGATGCGGATCCCGCTTTCTTGGCTGCGGGAGTACGTCGACCTGCCGGCGACGGAGACCGGCCGGGACGTCCAGGCCAAGCTCATTTCGGCCGGCCTGGAGGTCGAGACCGTCGAGCACCTCGGCGCCGACCTCAAGGGGCCGCTCGCCGTCGGCCAGGTGCTGACCATCGAGGAGCTGACGGAGTTCAAGAAGCCGATCCGCTTCTGCACCGTCGACGTCGGGCAGGCCAACGGCACCGGCGAGCCCCAGGAGATCGTCTGCGGCGCCCGGAACTTCGCCGTCGGCGACAAGGTCGTCGTGGCCCTGCCCGGGGCCGTCCTGCCCGGTGACTTCCAGATCGCCGAGCGCAAGACCTACGGCAAGATGTCCCGCGGCATGATCTGCTCCAGCGACGAACTGAGCATGGGCGACGACGGCACCAAGGGCATCATCGTGCTGCCGCCGGAGACCGAGGTCGGCAAGGACGCCGTCGAGCTGCTCGAACTGGTCGACGAGGTCCTCGACATCGCCGTCACGCCCGACCGCGGCTACTGCCTGTCGCTGCGCGGCGTGGCCCGGGAGACCGCCATCGCCTACGGCCTGCCGCTGCGCGACCCGGCGCTGATCGACGTGCCCGGCCCGAACGCGTACGGCTACCCGGTGCGGATCTCCGACCCCATCGGCTGCGACCGCTTCACGGCCCGCACGGTGACCGGCCTCAGCGCCGAGGCCCGCTCCCCGATCTGGCTCCAGCGCCGGCTGCAGAAGGTCGGCATGCGCCCGATCTCGCTCGCCGTCGACGTCACGAACTACGTGATGATGGAGCTCGGCCAGCCGCTGCACGCCTACGACCGCGGCCTGGTCCAGGGCACGATCGGCGTGCGCCGGGCCGAGGAGGGCGAGCAGCTCACCACCCTCGACGGTGTCGAGCGCACGCTGGACGCCGAGGACCTGGTGATCACCGACGACCGCGGCCCGATCGGCCTCGCCGGCGTCATGGGCGGCGCCGACACGGAGATCGCCGACCTCCCCCAAGCTCTCGACTCCGCTCGAGCAGGGGGGACCCCCATCGGCACCGAGAACGCCACGGCGGACGTCGTGATCGAGGCCGCGCACTTCGACCCGGTGTCGATCGCGCGCACGGCCCGCCGGCACAAGCTGTCCTCCGAGGCGTCCCGGCGCTTCGAGCGCGGCGTCGACCCGCAGGCCGCGGCGGCCGCCGCGCAGCGCACCGTCGACCTGCTGGTCCTGCTCGCGGGCGGCACCGCCGAGGTCGGCGTCACCGAGGTCCTCGCCCCGTCCGCGCCGCGCACCATCACCATCCCGGCCGACCACCCGGACAAGGTCGCGGGCGTCGCCTACGGCCGCGGGACCGTCGTACGCCGCCTCCAGGAGGTCGGCTGCGACGTGTACGGGCAGGACGAGCTGATCGTCACCGTGCCGTCCTGGCGGCCCGACCTCACCGACCCGAACGACCTGGCCGAAGAGGTCATCCGGCTGGAGGGCTACGAGAACCTGCCCTCCACGCTGCCCAAGCCCCCGGCGGGCCTCGGCCTGACCGACCGGCAGCGGCTGCACCGCCGCGTCGGCCGGGCCCTGGCCGGTGCCGGATACGTCGAGGCGCTGAACTACCCCTTCATCGGCGAGCAGGTCTTCGACCAGCTCGGCCTCGACGCGGACGATCCGGCCCGCCGCGTCGTGAAGCTCAGCAACCCGCTGAGCGACGAGGAGCCCGCGCTGCGCACCTCGCTGCTGCCGGGTCTGCTCACCGCGCTGCGGCGCAACGACGGCCGGGGTTCGCACGACCTCGCGCTGTTCGAGTCCGGTCTGGTCTTCCGGCCGCGCGAGGAGCAGCGGATCGCGGCCGTGCTGCCCGTCGACCGCCGCCCGACCGACGAGGAGCTCGCCGAACTGAACGCGGCGCTGCCCGAGCAGCCGCGGCAGGTGGCCGTCGTCCTCGCCGGTGCGCGCGAGCAGGCCGGCTGGTGGGGCAAGGGCCGTCCGGCCGACTGGGCCGACGCGGTCGAGGCCGCGCGGTCCGTCGCGCGTGAGGCCGGCGCCGAACTCGTCATCCGCAAGGGCCAGTACGGGCCGTGGCACCCGGGGCGGTGCGCCGAGCTGGCGGTCACCGTGGACGGTGCCGAGCGGGTCGTGGGACACGCGGGCGAGCTGCACCCGCGGGTCGTGAAGGCCCTGGGGCTGCCCGCGCGCACCTGCGCGATGGAGATCGACCTGGACGCGGTGGAGGCCGCCGGTGACGCCACGGCCGCGGCGCCCCGGATCTCCGCGTTCCCCGTCGCCACGCAGGATGTCGCCCTGGTCGTCGACGCGTTCGTGCCGGCCGTGGATGTCGAGGCGGCGCTGCGGGACGGGGCCGGGGAGCTGCTGGAGTCCATCCGGCTGTTCGACGTGTACGAGAACGCCGAGCAGCTGGGGGAGGGGCGGAAGTCGCTGGCGTACGCGCTGCGATTCCGCGCGGCCGACCGGACGCTGACGGTGGACGAGGCCTCCGCGGCCCGGGACGCGGCGGTCGCCCTCGCGGGCGAGCGTGTCGGGGCCGCATTGCGGAGCTGAAGAAGGCCGGGGTACCTCACTCGTTCGAGTGGTAAAGGCAGGTGATCCTGCCCTTTCCGGCTTGCTGTCGACAGAATCGGACCGGCCTTTCTGGCCGGTCCGATTCTGTGTGTCAGGGCCTATTGGGGGGCCATCGGCATGATCCGCATCAGGGGTCGGGTGCGCAGCCTCGGTCTGCCCACGATGTGGGGCGCGGCGGCCGTCACGTACAAGCTGGCCTGTCCGCTCGCCCAGGAGACCGGTCTTCCGGCGCGGATCGTCACCAGTGCGGTGTTCTTCGCGGTCGGGACCGGGCTGATTCTGCATGTGCGGCAGTCGCTGCTGCGAGAGCTGCGGCAGCTGCGCAGGATCGCGGGTGCCGCTCAGCGCGCGCTGCTGCGGCCGCTGCCCTCGCGGATCGACGGACTGGACGTGGCCGCCGCCCAGGTGTCGGCGGAGCGTGGCGCCGCGGTCGGGGGCGACCTGTACGAGGTCGTCGCCACCGAGTACGGCGTACGGGCCGTCATGGGTGACGTGCGCGGGCACGGGATCGGCGCGTTCGGGACCGTGGCCGCCGTGCTGGGCTGCTTCCGCGAGGCCGCGCACGACGAGCAGGACCTCGGCGGGGTGCTGCGCCGGCTGGAACGTGCCCTGGACCGGCATCTGCGCCAGGAGCATCCCGCGAGCGCCGCCGAGGAGTTCGTGACCCTGCTCCTCGTGGAGATCCGGCCCGACGGCGGGATGCTCGCCCTGAACTGCGGTCACCCGTGGCCGTACCGGATGAGCGGGGGCCGGGTGGAACAGCTGGCCCCCGGCGATCCGTACCCGCCCCTGGGGCTGTTCCCCCTGCAGGCCGTTCTGCCGACCGTGGACCTGGGGTATCTCGAGCCCGATGACGCCCTGTTCCTCTACACGGACGGCGCCCAGGACGCACGCGACGCCGGGGGCCGCTTCTTCCCCCTGGCGACCGCGCTGACGAGCATTGCGAGGGACGGCCCGCTCTCCTCGCAGAGTGTCGCCGGCAGGATCTCCACGGCCCTCGTGCAGCACGCCCGGGGCACACCCCCGGACGATGTCGCCCTGCTCGTGCTCACGAACAGCGGGGCGATGCCGTCAGGAACGACCACGACGCACCCGCAGCAGACCACACACCTCTGAACCACGGCGGGAGAACGCACTGCCGGCGATGCCGTCCGCCCCGCCACGGAGTGTCGGGCAGGCAGCCGGGCGGACGGCGGGAGCGGGCCGCCGCACTGTACGAGGGGGAGCCGGCGGCCCGGCCGGCCTCTTTCGAGGCAGTTCAGTCAACCGGCCGGCGACTCTGAGCGACAGTGCGCACACAGTGCGGATTCGGGCACTCCGTTCACACCCCGTGTGAAGACGCAACCACTAACCTGGCCGCACCGAGCCACCCGGGGGGCCCACATGCAGCCCAATACTCTGCTCGACGCGATCCTGGACGAGGCGGGGATCTCGCACGCGGGGCTGGCCGCACACGTCAACCAGGCAGGACGGGCGCGCGGCCTGTCCCTGAGGTACGAACACACCGCTGTCGCCCGGTGGTTGAAGGGTCAGCGCCCCCGGGGCCAGGTGCCCGACCTGATCTGCGAGGTGCTCGCGGGCCGGCTGCAGCGGCAGGTGACCCTCGACGACATCGGCCTCGGCGTGCCCGGTGAGCCGTCCGCCCCGCACACCGGCTCCCTGTCCGGGTTCGTCGAACGGGCCACCGCCCTGTGGCGCTCCGACCAGCAGCAGCGCCCGCACATCCTGGGCGCGCCCGCGCTCACCGGCACGCCCGCCGTGATGCCGGTGTGGGAGTGGGAGAACCCGCCCGAGGACGTGGATGTCTCCCGGGGCGGCAGACACCGGGTGACTCCGGGCGACCTGGAGATGCTGCGGGCCGCCCGCACGCACTACGAGCAGCTGTACCGCAAGGCCGGGGGCATCGCGACGCGGGCCCGGATCGTCGGTTTCCTCAACGCCGAGGCCGCCCCGCTGCTGCGCGGCAGCTACACCGACGCGACCGGCCGGCAACTGCACCGGGCCACCGGCGGGTTGGTGGCGGTCGCCGGCATCTGCGCGTACGACTCCGACGCCCACGGGCTCGCCCAGCGCTACTTCCACCAGGCGCTGCGGCTCGCGAAGGCCAGCGGGGACCGGGGACTCGGGGCGTATGTGATCGCCCTGCTCGTCAACCAGTCGCTGTTCATGCGGGAGTACCGGCAGTCGGTCGCCTTCGCGGAGGCCGCGCTGCGGGCCGCCGGCAAGCACATCACCCCGGCGCTCGCCTCCGACCTGTACGCGATGCAGGCCAAGGCGTACGCGCACCTCGGCGACGGCGGCAGCGCCCTGTCCTGCATCCGGCGGGCCGAGCAGGCCGCCGAGCGCATCCGGCGCGGCTACGAGCCCGACGAGACCGGTTATGTGCAGCCGGGCCTGGTCAACGTGCAGGTGGCGGAGGCGCTGCTGAGCCTGGGCGAGATCGCGGCCGCCGGGGAGCATGCCGCGGCCGCCGTCGACAACCCGGCGCACGACCGCGGCCGGGTGCACCGGCTGGCGATGCTCAGCACCATCGAGCTGCGGCAGGGCAACGCCGACAAGGCGGTGGCCATCGCGGTGCAGATGGCCGAGCAGGCCCGGGGCATGGAGTCCCAGCGGCTGCGCGACCGGCTGCGCGCGGTGCGGGAGCACCTGGTGCGCAGTGGCTGCGCGCGCACGGCCGAGGCCGCCGAACTCATCGACGGAGCACTGCGCGTACCGTTGTAGATCCGGGCGGTGGTGCCCGTGTCGCTCCGAGGCGCTTCCCGTGCGCCTGCTGTCAGTCCGTCCCTGCTGCGATATTGCCACTTACTCGACGGAAGGTGGCAGAACCGTGCAGTGGACGAAACGCAACGAACAAACTGTGTACTCAAACCGCTGGTTCAGCGTCAATCTCGCGGATGTCGAACTGCCGGACGGCCGGCACCTGGACCACTTCCTCATACGGCTGCGGCCCGTTGCGGTGGCCACGGTCGTGAACGAGGCCAACGAGGTGCTGCTGCTCTGGCGGCACCGTTTCATCACCGACAACTGGGGGTGGGAACTCGCGGCCGGGGTGGTCGAGGACGGCGAGGACATCGCCCGTGCGGCCGCCAGGGAACTGGAGGAGGAGACCGGCTGGCGGCCGGGACCCCTGCACCACCTCATGAGCGTGGAGCCGTCCAACGGGCTCACCGACGCCCGGCACCACGTGTACTGGGCCGACGAGGGCGAGTACGTCGGGCACCCCGTGGACGACTTCGAGTCGGACCGCCGGGAGTGGGTGCCTCTCAAACTCGTCCCCGACATGGTCGCCCGCGGCGAGGTCCCGGCCGCCAACATGGCGGCCGCGTTACTTCTGCTGCACCATCTCAGGCTCGGTCAGGACATGGTGCCCTGAGCTAATGTCCCAGCGCCTGCCAGATCGCCATGACGAGGGCACCCACGGCGGTGAGGGCGGCGACCGCGGGCAGCGGCCAGCGCGCGTGTTCGAGCGAGTTGATCCGGGTGTTGAGCTCGTCGAGTTCCTTGGCGGTCTCCTCGGTGCGGTGACTGAGCAGGGCCAGCCCGCCCTCGACTCGGGCGTAGGCCACATCGAGGCGGCGTCGTAACTCTGCGAGTTCTCCATGAACGACGGGATGCTCGGGATCGGCGGTCACGAGTCCGCTCCTTTCCGTAGTCGTTTCACATCCCTTGCACGCGCTGAGGAGTCAACTCGCCTGGTGGGCGCCTGGGGAGAGTGTGCGTAGGGCATATGCGAGCCCGACGCGCACACGGTGTGTGAATGCCGCGGGCCCGGCACCAAGTGCGGTGCCGGGCCCGCAGCTTGGCCGAAACCTGACCGTCCGTAATCAGCCTCGGGGGTACCCGGGATGTCATGACGAAGTGGCAGAAGAACGCGGGCCTATGCGCTGGCGCTCTACGCGCTGTTGGTCGTGGTGCTCCGGTTCTCCTCCGGCGGGCAGGAGTGGGGTACGGCGCTGCTGCTCGCTCTCGTGGCCACTCCGCTCGGCTTCTGGGTGGGCTGGCTGCACCGCCGCCTCAGCGGGCAGGCGCAGGAATGGGGACGCCGCCGGTTCCGGCCGTGGCCGGAGGAGCGGCGGCGTTGAGGTGGCTGCGTCAGCCGGACGGTCAGGCGTAGGTGTAGAAGCCCGAGCCCGTCTTGCGGCCCAGCCGGCCCGCGTCGACCATGCGCTGCAGGAGCGGGGGAGCGGCGTACAGGGGCTCCTTGTACTCCTCGTACATGGACTGCGCGACCGAGGCGACCGTGTCCAGGCCGATCAGGTCGGACAGCTTCAGAGGGCCCATCGGGTGGGCGCAGCCCATCTCCATGCCGTTGTCGATGTCCTCGCGGCTGGCGATGCCCGTCTCGAACATCCGGATCGCGGAGAGCAGGTACGGGATCAGCAGCGCGTTGACCACGAAGCCGGAGCGGTCCTGGGCGCGGATCGCGTGCTTGCCCAGCAGCTTCTCCGTGAAGAGCTGGGCGCGGCTGATCGTGCCCTCGGACGTGGTGAGCGCCGGGATCAGCTCGACGAGCTTCTGCACCGGGGCCGGGTTGAAGAAGTGGATGCCGATGACCTGGTCGGGCCGCGAGGTCGCCACCGCCAGCTTCACCAGCGGGATCGAGGAGGTGTTGGACGCCAGGATCGCCTCAGGCCGGGTCACGACCTGGTCGAGCACCTGGAAGATCTCGGTCTTGACCTGCTCGTTCTCCACGACGGCCTCGATCACCAGGTCACGGTCGGCGAACTCGCCGAGGTCCGTGGTGAAGCTCAGGCGGGCCAGCGTGGCCTCCTGCTCCTCCTCGGTGATCTTGCCGCGTTCCGCTGCCTTGGCCAGGGAGGTGAACAGCCGGGTGCGGCCGATCTCCAGGGCTTCGCCGGTGGTCTCGGCGACCATGACGTCCAGGCCGGCCCGGGCGCACACCTCGGCGATCCCCGCGCCCATCTGACCGCAGCCCACGACTCCGACGCGTGCAATGTCTCCCGCTGGGGTCTCCGTCACATCGTCCCTTTCGCTGCTGATCCACGACCGGGCAGACCGGCCGGGTCCCGGCGCCTGCTCCGTTCGTGCACGTTACCGCCAAGTATCGATGATCGATCGCCGGGGTCGCGTTCGCATCGGGCATGCTGGCCCCGGAGCGATCCGCGACCGGGCGGATCCGCGGCTTTTTGGGGCATGCGGATGGGACCAGTGTCACGCAGGGCGTTCGCGGCGGCGGCGCTGTCGGCCTTCACGATGATGCCTCAGGCGTCGGCCGCGACCGGGCGCCGGGGCGGGGCGCCGCACTCCGGGATGCGGGGCGTCTGGATCGCGTCCGTGGCCAACCGGGACTGGCCGTCGAAGCCCGGGCTGAGCGCGTCGCAGCAGCGCGCCGAGCTGCTCACCCACCTCGACACCGCGGTCCGCAACCGGCTCAACACCGTGTTCTTCCAGGTCCGGCCCACGGCGGACGCCCTGTGGCCCTCGCCGTACGAACCCTGGTCGCAGTACCTCACCGGCACCCAGGGCAAGGACCCCGGCTGGGACCCGCTGGGTACGGCGGTGGAGGAGGCGCATGCCCGGGGCCTTCAGCTGCACGCCTGGTTCAACCCGTACCGGATCGCCGCCCACACCGACCTGGACCGGCTCGCCGCCTCCCACCCCGCACGCCGGAACCCGGACTGGGTGGTGACGTACGGCGGGAAGCTCTTCTACGACCCGGGGCTGCCCGAGGTCCGCGCCTTCGTCGAGGACGCGATGCTCGACGCGGTGGCGAAGTATCCCGTGGACGGCGTCCACTTCGACGACTACTTCTACCCGTACCCCGTGGCGGGGCAGAGCTTCGACGACGACGCGGCCTACGACCAGCACGGCAGCGGCTTCCCGGACCGGGCCGCGTGGCGGCGGGACAACATCGACCGGCTGGTGCGGGAGACGGCGGACCGCATCAAGGAGGTCCGGCCGGGCGCCCGTTTCGGTATCAGCCCCTTCGGCGTGTGGCGCAACGCCGCGACCGACCCGCTCGGCTCGGACACCCGGGCGGGTGTGCAGACGTACGACGACCTGCACGCGGACACGCGCACGTGGGTGCGCGAGGGCTGGATCGACTACATCGTCCCGCAGCTGTACTGGAACATCGGCTTCGCCGCCGCCGACTACGCCAAGCTGGTGCCCTGGTGGGCGGAGGTCGCCCGCGGCAGCTCGACACAGCTCTACGTGGGGGAGGCGCTGTACAAGGCAGGTGACCCGGAGCAGCCCGCGGGGTGGCAGGAGACGGGCGAACTCTCCCGCCACCTGACGCTGGCCGGGAAGTACCCGCAGGTGCGTGGCCACGTCTACTTCGCCGCCAGGGACGTGGCGGCCGACCGGATCGGGGCGATGGCGCGGGTCGTCGCCGACCACTACGGGCAGCCGGCGTCGCCCCCGCGCTGAGTCATGGCCCGGTGGTGGTCTCCCGGTGCCGGATCTCCGTGTCGGGTCCCGGGGAGCACACGCCCTCGTGCCCGTCCTCGAACCGGACGCGGTACGGGGGGTTGCCCTCCTGGCCGAGCACTTCGACGATCTCGCCGACCTTGTCGTGCTGACCGACCACCCTGCCGTGCTGGACGAGCTGGTCGCCCACGGTTGCGCGCATCTGGGGCCTCCTCACGAGGTGCGAAGCAGCGGTCCGTGGCCTCCGAGTCTACGGCGGGGGGCGCCGGCCGGCAGTGGCCGTACGCCGTCCCGCTCAGCCGCGTGATCGCTGTGTGACGGCGATGCAGACCAGCACCGCCGCGGCCGTCAGCGGGGCGGCGACCGTGAGGTGCTCGCCCAGCAGCAGCACCGACCACACCAGTGTGAGCAGCGGCTGGGCGAGCTGCAACTGGCTGGCCTTGGGGATGCCGATGGCCGCCATGCCGCGGTACCAGACGACCAGCCCGGCGAACTGCGAGCCCGCCGCGACCCACAGCAGGCCGGTGACGCTGTGCGCGGTCAGGTGCACGGGTTCGTGCGCCAGGGCGAGCGCGGCGACGGGCACCGTCAGTGGCAGGCACAGCACCAGCGCCCAGCCGATCACCTGCCAGCCCGGCATGACCCGGGCCAGCCGGCCGCCCTCGGTGTAGCCGGCCGCGCAGACCAGCAGCGCGGCGAAGAGGTAGAGGTCCGCGGTGGTCAGGGCGCCGCCGCTCTGCTGCACGGTGAAGGCCAGCACCGCCGCCGCGCCCGCGAGGGCGGCGATCCAGAAGGTGCGCGAGGGGCGGGTGCCGACGCGCAGGGCGGAGAAGAGCGCGGTGGTCAGCGGGAGCAGTCCGACCACGACGGCGGCGTGCGCGGTGGTGGAGGTCTCCAGCGCCAGTGTGGTCAGCAGGGGAAAGCCGAGGACGACCCCGGCCCCGACGACCGCGAGGCCCGGCCCGTGCCGGCGGGCGGGCGGCGGCACGCGCAGCACCAGCAGACAGCCGCCCGCGATCACTGCGGCAAGGACGCTCCGCACGGCGACCAGCGACCAGGGTCCGAAGCCCTCCAGCCCCCAGGCGGTCGCGGGGAACGTGAGGGAGAAGGCGACGACGCCGAGGGCGGCCTGGAGGGTGCCGAAGCCGGGGCGTTCCGGACCCGGAGCGGCGACTGCTATCGAAGGCGGCGTAGTAGCGCTACTCTGTGCTCTCATGCAAGAGCGTAGCAGCGTGGCTGAACTGGTGGAACATCTGAGGCGGGAGCTCGACCGCTACTCACCGGGTGGAAAGCTGCCGTCGAGCCGGGCGCTCATCGAGAGGTTCCGGGTGAGCCCGGTGACGGTGTCGCGGGCCCTGGCACAGCTCGCCGCCGAGGGCCTTGTGGTCACCCGGCCCGGCGCGGGCGCGTTCCGCGCACAGGCCCGGACGGCACCGGCCCCCGCGGGGGACACCTCCTGGCAGGAGGTCGCGCTCAGCGCCGACGGCGCCGCCGACCTGGTGCCGCGCTCGGTCGACGCCTCCGGGGTGCTGGTGTCGCTGGCCGCGCCGCCGCCCGGCGTGATCGAGTTCAGCGGTGGCTATCTGCACCCGTCGCTGCAGCCGGAGCGGGCGATGGCCGCCGCCCTCGCGCGGGCCGGGCGGCGTCCCGGTGCCTGGGGGCGGCCGCCCATGGAAGGGCTGCCGGAACTGCGCGAGTGGTTCGCGCGGAGCATCGGCGGCCCGGTCACGGCCGCCGAGGTGCTGGTCACCGCCGGCGGGCAGTCCGCGCTCACCACCGCCCTGCGCGCCCTCGCGCCGCCCGGCGCCCCCGTCCTGGTCGAGTCGCCGACCTACCCCGGCATGCTCGCCATCGCCCGTGCCGCGGGCCTGCGCCCGGTGCCCGTCCCGGTGGACGCCGACGGGGTGAAACCGGCGCTGCTCGCCGACGCATTCCGGGGCACCGGCGCCCCGGCCTTCGTCTGCCAGCCGCTCTTCCAGAACCCCACCGGTGCCGTGCTCGCACCCGAGCGGCGCGCCGAGGTGCTGCGCATCGCCCGGAAGGCGGGCGCGTTCGTCGTCGAGGACGACTTCGTGCGGCGGCTCGTGCACGAGGACGCCGGGCCGCTGCCGCGCCCACTGGCCGCCGACGACCCCGACGGCGTCGTCGTCCATGTCTCCTCACTGACCAAGGCGACCTCGCCGAGCTTCCGGGTGAGTGCGCTGGCCGCCCGCGGACCGGTCCTGGAACGGCTGCGCGCCATTCAGGTCGTCGACACGTTCTTCGTGCCGCGTCCCCTCCAGGAAGCCGCACTCGAACTCGTCGGCTCGCCTGCCTGGCCCCGTCATCTGCGCGCCGTCTCCGCGGAGCTGAAGGCCCGCCGGGACGCGATGACCGGTGCCCTCGCCCGGCACCTGCCGGAGATCGCACTGCCGCACGTCCCGTCCGGCGGCTACCACCTGTGGCCACGCCTTCCCGACGGAGCCGACGAGGCGGCCCTGGTGTCGGCCGCCCTTCGCGCCGGCGTCGCGATCACTCCCGGCCGCCCCTACTTCAGCGCCGAGCCGCCCGCCGGGCACATCCGCCTGAGCTTCGCCGCAGTCGCCGGGACCGGGGAGATCGCCGAGGGCGTACGGCGGCTGCGCACGGCCTGTGACGAGGTGCTGGGACAACCGCTCGACGTGCCTTCGGGCAGCCTGCGAGCATCGCGGACATGACCGACACGCCGATCCTGCCCGAGGGCTATGAGATCTCCACCGACCCCGGCCGCGTCGACCGCGAGCGTGTGCACCACTGGCTGTCCACCGACGCGTACTGGGCGCTGGGGCGCCCCCGGGAGAGGCAGGACCGGGTGATCGAGGGGTCGCTCAACTTCGGCGTGTACGAGACGGTGTCGGGGGAGTTGGTGGCGTACGCCCGGGTGATCACCGACCGGGCGACCTTCGGATGGCTGTGTGACGTGTACGTCGATCCGTCGGTGCGCGGCAAGGGCGTCGGCAGCGCGCTTGTGGCCTCCGTACGGGAGGAGTTGCGGTCGTACGGGGTGCGGCGGGTGCTGCTCGCCACGCATGACGCACACGGGGTGTACGAGAAGCTCGGGTTCGCCGGGCTGGAGCGGCCCGAGCACTGGATGGCCCTGATCTTCGGCCAGTAAGGGCCGGTACACCCTGGGTAACTCGTAGGTAACACCTCTTGACCTGCGCACTTGCGGCGCTCACGATCGCCGCATGCCACTTCGGGTCACCTTCGTCGCCGCCGCTCGCAGCTCCCCGCTGCTCGCCGAGCGTTTCGAGGACGACCGGCCGCTGGACCAGGCCGGCTGGGGCGAGGTGGAGCGCGTCGCCCGGAAGCTGCTGCCGCTCGCCGCGGCCGAACTGCGCTACTGCTCGCCGACGCCGCGCAGCCGGGCGACGGGGGAGGGGCTCGGGTACGCGCCGCTGGTGCAGCTCGGCCTGCGCGACTGCGGCATGGGCCGGTGGCGCGGGCTGACCCTGGGCGAGGCGATGGCCCGGGAGCCGGAGGCCGTGGACGCCTGGCTCGCCGACCCCCGCGCCACACCGCACGGCGGTGAGTCGCTGGTCGACTTCATCACCCGGGTCGGCGGCTGGCTCGACACCCGGCCCGTCGAGGACGGCTGCCGGATCGTGGCGGTGGCCGAGCCGTCCGTGATCCGGGCCGCCCTGGTGTACGCCCTGAAGGCACCGCCGTCGGCGTACTGGAACATCGACGTCCGTCCGCTGTCGACGACCTGCGTGACAGGCCGGGCGGGCCGCTGGAACCTGCGCTTCGACGGGGCCTCCGCTCAGCCCTCGCGGGCGTAGCCGTCGTGTCCGCTCAGCCCTCGCGCGCGTAGTCGGTCCGCAGGAGCAGGTCCTTGGCGGGGCCGCGGACGCACCAGACCGTCCGCCAGCGGTCCATGCCGCGGACGGTGAACTCGCCGCGGTAGAGGTCCGCCGAACAGGGATGGTCGGCGACATGCCGGCCGGACGCCAGGTCCAGGTCGTGGAACGGCCGTCCGTCGGCGAACCGCACGTCCGCCGTGCCGCCCGGGCCGGGCAGGAACGTCAGCGTCCGCTCGGCGGGCCGGGCGACGCCCTGCCAGACGAAGGTGCCGGACTCGTGGTGCAGCAGCCCGCCGGTCTCCAGCGCCTCGAAGAGGGTGCTCCCCGTGAACTCGCCCTCCGCGCCACTCGCGAGATCCCGCACCGACCGTGACACCCGCCAGCGCCCGGCCAGATACGCCAGGGCATCCGGCACTGGCCAGAACTCGCCCATCCTGCCCCGCTCTCCGCCCCGGCCATTGCTGTGTGACCCATTGACGCGCATCCGCCCCCTCCCTATCTTGCCGTTCGAAGTGCTGATCAATGTCTGACATTTCGAACACTCCTCTACCAGAGAGCCGCGGAGTATCCATGCCAAGCACCGCCGCCCGCACCCGATGGAGACTGGGTCTCACGACCACCGCCCTCCTGACGGCAGCGGCCCTCGTACCGGCCCCCGCGCACGCCGAGGACGTCACCGACTACGCGATCACCGTCGACCCGTCCGCCAGGGGCGCCGCGATCGACGACACGATGTACGGCGTCTTCTTCGAGGACATCAACCGGGCCGCCGACGGCGGTCTGTACGCCGAGCTCGTACAGAACCGCTCCTTCGAGTACTCCACCGCCGACAACGGCTCCTACACGCCCCTGACCTCCTGGACGGCCGGCGGCACGGCCCAGGTCGTGAACGACGCCGGGCGGCTCAACGAACGCAACCGCAACTACCTCTCCCTGGGCGCCGGTTCGTCCGTCACGAACGCCGGCTACAACACCGGCATCAGGGTCGAGCAGGGCAAGCGGTACGACTTCTCCGTGTGGGCCCGCGCCGAGAGCGGCAGCACACTCACCGTCTCGCTGAAGGACGCCGCGGGCAGCCTGGCCACCGCCCGCCGGATCGCGGTGAAGGGCGGCTGGGTCAAGTACAAGGCCACGTTCACGGCCGCCCGCACGAGCAACCGAGGACGGCTCGCCGTCGCCTCGGCGAACGCCGCCGCGCTCGACGAGGTGTCGCTGTTCCCGCGCGAGACGTACAAGAACCAGCCGAACGGCCTGCGCAAGGACCTCGCCGAGAAGATCGCCGCCCTGAAGCCGGGCTTCGTGCGCTTCCCCGGCGGCTGCCTGGTCAACACCGGCTCCATGGAGGACTACAGCGAGGCCTCGAACTGGCAGCGCAAGCGCAGCTACCAGTGGAAGGACACCGTAGGCCCGGTCGAGGAGCGCGCCACCAACGCCAACTTCTGGGGCTACAACCAGAGCTACGGCCTCGGCTACTACGAGTACTTCCGCTTCTCCGAGGACATCGGCGCCATGCCGCTGCCCGTCGTCCCCGCCCTGGTGACCGGCTGTGGCCAGAACAAGGCCACCGACGACGACGCCCTGCTCAAGCGCCACATCCAGGACACCCTCGACCTCATCGAGTTCGCCAACGGCCCGGCGACCTCGAAGTGGGGCAAGGTCCGCGCGCGGATGGGACACCCCAAGCCGTTCCACCTGACCCACCTCGGGGTCGGCAACGAGGAGAACCTCCCCAAGGAGTTCTTCGCCCGCTTCGAGCAGTTCCGGGCCGCCATCAAGGCCGAGTACCCGGGCATCACCGTCATCTCCAACTCGGGCCCGGACGACGCCGGCACGACCTTCGACACCGCCTGGCAGCTCAACCGCGAGGGCAAGGTCGACATGGTCGACGAGCACTACTACAACAGCCCGAACTGGTTCCTGCAGAACAACGACCGCTACGACTCCTACGACCGCAAGGGCCCCGAGGTCTTCCTCGGCGAGTACGCCTCCCAGGGCAACGCCTGGAAGAACGGCCTCTCCGAAGCCGCCTTCATGACCGGCCTGGAGCGCAACGCGGACATCGTCAAGCTCGCCTCCTACGCCCCGCTGCTCGCCAACGAGGACTACGTCCAGTGGCGGCCGGACATGATCTGGTTCAACAACCGGGCCTCCTGGAACTCGGCCAACTACGAGGTCCAGAAGCTCTTCATGACCAACGTCGGCGACCGCGTGGTCCCGTCGAAGGCCACCACCACGCCGAACGTCAGCGGCCCCATCACCGGCGCCGTCGGCCTGTCGACGTGGGCGACCAGCGCCGCGTACGACGACGTGAAGGTCACCTCCGCGGACGGCTCGACGCTGCTGAGCGACGACTTCTCCGGTGACGCCTCGCGGTGGAAGCACTCCGGCGCGGGCAGCTGGAGCATCCAGGACGGGAGCTACGTCCAGACCGACGCCGCCGCCGAGAACACCATGGTCACGGCGGGCGACCCGGCCTGGAAGGACTACGACCTGCATGTGAAGGCCACCAAGAAGTCCGGCAAGGAGGGCTTCCTCGTCGCCTTCGGCGTCAAGGACACCGGCAACTACTACTGGTGGAACCTCGGCGGCTGGAACAACACCCAGTCCGCGATCGAGCAGGCCGTGGACGGCGGCAAGGGCACCCTGATGACGAAGGCCGGGTCGATCGAGACGGGCCGGGCCTACGACATCGACATCAAGGTGCGCGGCCGCCAGGTCACCCTGTTCCTGGACGGCAAGGAGTGGGGCAGCTTCAAGGACGACAAGCCGGCCGAGCCGTTCCGCCAGGTCGTCACCAAGGACGCCAGGACCGGTGACCTGATCGTCAAGGTCGTCAACGCCCAGCCGGCCGAGGCCCGTACGGCCGTCGACCTCGGTGGCGCCAAGGTCGCCTCCACGGCCCGCGTCACCACGCTGGCCGCCGACGAGGACGCCGTGAACACCGAGACGGACACCCCGGTGACGCCCGTGACGTCCACCTTCCGGGGCGTGGCCGGGACGTTCACGTACACCTTCCCGGCGAACTCCGTCACGTTCCTGAGGATCAAGCAGAGGTAGCCGCCGGACCCGGATGTGGGCCGCCGTCCGAGGGCGGCGGCCCACATGTCTGCGCGGCCGGTGGCGGCCCGGCGGGGGGTGGCTGCCGCCCTGGCGCCCGTCAGGGCGCGCCCCGGGGCGCGTCCGTGGTGTGCTCTTCCGGCCGAATCCACCGGCCGGTGCGGGGCCGGTCCGGGTGACACTGGGCGCCTGCGCCGAGTTCATGAGCTGACCCGGTCGGCCAGGGGCTGGACGACATCGATTGCATAAAACTGCGGCTCAACGTATAGTCATGCCCTCTAGGAGGAGGATCCATGGCGGTACGTGCGGCAGTGGCCGGAGCGAGTGGGTACGCGGGCGGGGAACTGCTGCGTCTGCTCCTGGCGCACCCCGAGGTCGAGATCGGTGCCCTGACCGGCAACTCGAACGCGGGGCAGAGGCTCGGTGCGCTCCAGCCGCACCTGTTGCCCCTGGCCGGCCGAGTGCTCCAGGAGACCACCCCGGAGGTCCTCGCCGGTCATGACGTCGTCTTCCTCGCGCTGCCGCACGGGCAGTCCGCCGCCGTCGCCGAGCGGCTCGGCCCGGACGTGCTGGTGATCGACATGGGCGCCGACTTCCGGCTGACGGACGCCGCCGCCTGGGAGCGGTTCTACGGCTCGCCGCACGCCGGAACCTGGCCCTACGGCCTTCCCGAACTGCCGGGTGCCCGCGCCGCGCTGGAGGGGTCCAAGCGCGTCGCGGTGCCCGGCTGCTACCCGACCGCCGTCTCCCTCGCCCTGTTCCCGGCGTACGCCGCGGGCCTGGCCGGGGCCGAGGCCGTGATCGTCGCCGCGTCCGGCACCTCCGGCGCGGGCAAGGCACCCAAGCCGCACCTGCTGGGCAGCGAGGTCATGGGGTCGATGTCCCCGTACGGAGTCGGCGGCGTGCACCGGCACACCCCCGAGATCACCCAGAACCTCAGCGCGGCCGCCGGCGCCCCGGTCACGGTGTCCTTCACCCCGACCCTCGCGCCGATGCCCCGCGGCATCCTCGCCACGTGCAGCGCCAAGGCCGCCGACGGCGTCACGGGCGAGTCCCTGCGCGCCGCCTACGAGAAGGCCTTCGCCGACGAGCCGTTCGTGCACCTGCTCCCCGAGGGACAGTGGCCCGCCACGGCGTCCGTCCACGGTTCGAACGCCGTTCAGGTGCAGGTCGCGTACGACGCCGCCGCCGGACGGATCATCGTGATCAGCGCCATCGACAACCTCACCAAGGGCACCGCGGGCGGTGCCGTCCAGAGCATGAACATCGCCCTGGGTCTCGACGAGACCACCGGACTGACGACGATCGGAGTTGCGCCGTGAGTGTGACGGCAGCAAAGGGATTCACGGCGGCGGGCATCGCCGCCGGGATCAAGGAGAACGGCAACCCCGACCTGGCCCTCGTGGTCAACACCGGCCCCCGACGCGCCGCCGCCGGCGTCTTCACCTCCAACCGTGTGAAGGCCGCCCCGGTCCTGTGGTCCGAGCAGGTGCTGAAGAGCGGCCAGGTCTCCGCCGTCGTCCTCAACTCCGGTGGTGCCAACGCCTGCACGGGCCCCAAGGGCTTCCAGGACACCCACGCGACGGCCGAGAAGGCCGCCGAGGTCCTCGGGCGGGGCGCCATCGAGGTGGCCGTCTGCTCGACCGGCCTCATCGGTGTGCTCCTGCCGATGGACAAGCTGCTCCCGGGCGTCGAGAAGGCCGCCGCGTCCCTGAGCGAGCACGGCGGTGAGAAGGCCGCCATCGCCATCAAGACCACCGACAGCGTCCACAAGACGTCCGTCGTCACCAAGGACGGCTGGACCGTCGGCGGCATGGCCAAGGGTGCGGGCATGCTCGCCCCCGGCCTCGCCACCATGCTCGTCGTCCTCACCACCGACGCCGCCCTCGACGACGAGGTGCTCGACAAGGCCCTGCGCGACGCCACCCGCACGACCTTCGACCGGGTCGACTCCGACGGCTGCATGTCCACCAACGACACCGTCCTGCTGCTCGCCTCCGGCGCCTCCGGCGTCACCCCGGACCACGCCGAGTTCGCCGAGGCCGTACGGCAGGTCTGCGACGACCTCGGCCAGCAGCTCATCCGGGACGCCGAGGGCGCCAGCAAGGACATCAAGGTCGAGGTGATCAACGCCGCGACCGAGGACGACGCCGTCGAGGTGGGCCGCTCCATCGCCCGCAACAACCTCCTCAAGTGCGCCATCCACGGCGAGGACCCCAACTGGGGCCGTGTGCTCTCCGCGATCGGCACCACGCGGGCCGCCTTCGAGCCGGACCGGCTCAACGTCGCCATCAACGGCGTCTGGGTGTGCAAGAACGGCGGAGTCGGCGAGGACCGCGACAAGGTCGACATGCGCTACCGCGAGGTGCACATCGTCGCCGATCTCGCCGCCGGGTCCGAGACCGCGACGATCTGGACCAACGACCTCACCGCGGACTACGTCCACGAGAACAGCGCGTACTCGTCATGAGCACCACCCGCAAACACACCGCCCTGCCCAAGGCGCAGATCCTCATCGAGGCGCTGCCCTGGCTGGTCCGGCACAACGGCAAGACGGTCGTCATCAAGTTCGGCGGCAACGCCATGATCGACGAGGATCTCAAGGCCGCCTTCGCCCAGGACGTGGTGTTCCTGCACCACGCCGGCCTCAAGCCCGTCGTCGTGCACGGCGGCGGCCCGCAGATCAGCGCCGCCCTCGACCGGCACGGCATCGTCAGCGAGTTCAAAGCGGGCCTCAGGGTGACCACCGAGGACGCCATGAACGTCGTACGGATGGTGCTGGCCGGGCAGGTCCAGCGCGAACTGGTCGGGCTGCTCAACCAGCACGGACCGCTCGCCGTCGGCCTCACCGGCGAGGACGCGCACACCATCACCGCCACCAAGCACCGGCCCGAGATCGACGGCGAGTTGGTCGACATCGGGCGGGTCGGCGAGATCACCGCGATCGACACGGGCGCGATCGAGGCCCTGCTCGCCGACGGCCGCATTCCGGTCGTCTCCTCGATCGCCCGCTCCCAGGACGACGGTGAGGTGGGGCATGTCTACAACGTTAATGCTGATACGGCGGCTGCGGCACTCGCTGCTGCTCTGGGCGCCGAAACCCTCATGGTCCTCACGGACGTCGAGGGCCTCTACGAGGACTGGCCGCACAGCGACGAGGTGATCAGCCGCCTCACCGCCGTCGAGCTGGAGCGGCTGCTGCCGGACCTGTCGTCCGGCATGGTGCCGAAGATGGAGGGCTGCCTGCACGCCGTACGCAACGGCGTCACCACCGCCCGCGTCATCGACGGCCGGGTCCAGCACTCGATCCTGCTGGAGATCTTCACCGACGAGGGCATCGGCACGATGGTCGTGCCGGACGAGCAAGAGGGGGATGCCGTATGACCGCCCACCAGGAGTACGCCGAGCGGTGGCAGGGCGCGCTCATGAACAACTACGGCACCCCGCTGCTGCCCCTGGCACGCGGCGAGGGCACCAAGGTGTGGGACGCCGACGGCACCGAGTACCTCGACTTCGTCGGCGGCATCGCCACCAACGCCCTCGGCCACGCCCACCCGGCGGTCGTCGAGGCCGTGAGCCGCCAGATCGGCTCCCTCGGCCACATCTCCAACTTCTTCATGGCCGAGCCGACCGTCGCCCTCGCCGAGCGGCTGCTCCGCCTCTTCGGCCGGGACGGCAAGGTCTTCTTCTGCAACTCCGGCGCCGAGGCCAACGAGGCAGCCTTCAAGATCGGCCGGCTGACCGGGCGGACCCACATCGTCGCCACCGAGGGCGCCTTCCACGGGCGGACCATGGGCGCCCTGGCGATGACCGGCCAGACCGGCAAGCGCGAGCCGTTCCTGCCGCTGCCCGGCGACGTCACCCACGTGCCCTTCGGTGACGCGCAGGCCCTGGCCGCAGCGGTCACCGAGGAGACCGCGCTCGTCATCCTCGAGCCGGTCCAGGGCGAACTCGGCGTCGTCGTCCCCCCGGCCGGCTACCTCAAGGCCGCCCGGGCCATCACCGCAGCGACCGGGGCGCTCCTGGTCCTCGACGAGGTGCAGACCGGGATCGGCCGGACCGGGCACTGGTTCGAGTACCAGGCCCACGAGGGCGTCCTGCCCGACATCGTCACCCTCGCCAAGCAGCTCGGCGGCGGACTGCCGCTCGGCGCCACCGTCGCCTTCGGGCGCGCGGCCGACCTGCTCCAGCCCGGCCAGCACGGCACGACCTTCGGCGGCAACCCCGTCGCCTGCGCCGCCGGGCTCGCCGTCCTCGACACCATCGAGAACGAGGGGTTGCTGGAGAACGTCAAACGGCAGAGCGAGAGGCTGCGGGACGGAATCGAGGGCCTCGGCCACCAGTTGATCGATTTCGTCCGGGGTACGGGACTCCTCCTGGGTATCGTGCTCACCGAGCCGCTCGCGCCCCAGGTGCGCCAGGCGGCTCAGGAGGCCGGATTCCTGGTGAACGTGCCCGCCCCCGACGTCGTCCGGCTGATGCCGCCGCTGAACCTCGGCGACGACGAGGCGGACGCGTTCCTCGGGGCGCTGCCCGGCATCCTCCAGGCAGTATGCGGGGACGGACGATCCGGGGAATGAGACGACGATGAGCCAGGCGCAGGACCACGAGCAGCCGGGGGCGAACGGGCCCGCCGTGCCGCAGACCCGCACCGCCCGCCACCGCCGGATCGTGGACATCCTCAACCGGCAGCCGGTCCGCTCGCAGAGCCAGCTGGCGAAGCTGCTCGCCGACGACGGACTGAGCGTCACGCAGGCGACGCTCAGCCGGGACCTGGACGAGCTGAACGCGGTGAAGATCCGCAACGCCGACGGCGACCTGATCTACGCGGTGCCCAGTGAGGGCGGGTTCCGTACACCGCGTGCTCCGCTGGGCGGGTCGGCGAAGGAGGAGCGGATGCGGCGGCTCTCGCAGGAGCTGCTGATCTCCGCGGAGGCTTCGGCGAACCTCGTGGTGCTGCGTACCCCTCCGGGGGCGGCGCAGTTCCTGGCCTCTGCCATCGACCAGGCCGAGCTGCACGACATCCTGGGGACGATCGCCGGTGACGACACGTTGCTGTTGATCAGCCGGGAGCCGACGGGTGGGCAGGCACTGGCGGATCATCTGCTGAGGCTGGCGCAGAACGGGCACTGAGTGGTTGTCGTTCGGGCGGGGGGCGGCCATGGCCGGTCGCGCAGTTCCCCGCGCCCCTGGGTTGGTCAGCTGCGGTTATGCGTGCCGCCAGGGACGGCACGCATAACCGCAGCGGCACCCCGCTACGCCGGCTGCGGAGCCTCCGCCCTCGAAGCCACAACTCACCCCAGCCGCGCCGCCAACCCCCCGGTACAGCGCACCTCGTCCCCAGCCGTGATCAACAGCGCCTCCACATCCGGCAGCGACTCCAGCCACGCCAGCCCCTCCCGCGAGCCCATCGCGAACGCCGCCGTCGCCCAGCAGTCCACCCACGTGAGCCGGGGGCCCACCACCGTCACGGCGACAAGGTCGGTCACCGCGGAACGCCCCGTACGGGGATCGACGATGTGGTCTCCCCGCTCCGCCGTCCCGGACGTGGCCACGGACAGCTCCGCCATCCCGGCCGCGGAGACGACTGCCGCGAGACCCCCCGGACGCAACGGGTCGGACACGCCCACGCGCCACGGCCGCTGCCCACCCGGTGTCCCGAGCAACTGCACATCGCCGCCGCCGTTCAGGTTCACTCCGCACACCCCGGGCACATCGGCCAGCCCCCGCGCCGCCCGCTCGACCGCCCAGCCCTTGACGATGCCGGTCGGATCGAGGCGGCCCCGGTACGACGTGCTGAACCAGCCGTCGCTCAGCCGCTCCGCCTCGGCGGCCAGTTCCAGCACCTCGGCGACCTCGGGATCGCACTCCGCGACGGTCACCTCCCCGCGCTGCAGCCGCGAGATCTGGCTGTCCTCGCGGTACGTGCTGAACACCTCGTCGACGCGGTGCAGTCCGGCTACGGCCTCGTCGAGGGCAGCGCGCACGGCGGCCGGTTCCCCGCCGCGGACGTCGAAGGAGAAGACGGTCCCCATCGTCTCCTCGGCATGACGTACCGCGGCGGGAGCCTGTGCGGAGTCGGCCACCGTGTCAGCCACCGGCCTGGTCCAGCGCGGACTGGAGGGACTGCTTGTAGCCGGCGCTGGTGTACGTGGCGCCCGAGACCGCGTCGATGTCCGCGTTTCCGGCCGTGACGGCGGCCTGGTTGAGGCGGGGGACGGAGGAGGAGGTGATCTGGTCGCTGCGGCCGCCCTTGGGGGCCTGGACGGCCTCGGCCTTGGTGATCTTCCCGCCGGTGACGGTCACCCGCACCTGGACCGGACCGTACTGCGTCTGCGCCGCGCTGCCGGTCAGCGTCTGCGTCTCGGCCTGGCCGCCTCCCGAACCCGCGGCCTGCGAGGAGCCGCCGCCCCCGGCCGGAGCCTTGTCCAGGGCCGACTGGAGCGACTTCTTGTAGCCGGCGCTGGTGTACGTGGCGCCCGAGACCGCGTCGATGTCCGCGTTTC
>NZ_JBHVCP010000017.1:9151-30948 GCF_042803315.1 Streptomyces sp. NPDC057424 | reverse complement strand
ATCTTCCCGCCGGTGACGGTCACCCGCACCTGGACCGGACCGTACTGCGTCTGCGCGACATCGCCGGTCAGCGTCTGCGCATCCCCCGAACCCTGCTGCGGTCCGGCCGACGCCTTCGCCTTGTCCAAGGCGGACTGGAGGGACTTCTTGTAGCCGGCGCTGGTGTACGTCGCCCCGGAGACCGCGTCGATCTCCGCGCTCTGCGCCGCGACCACCGCCTGGTTGAGGCGGGGGACGGAGGAGGAGGTGATCTGCTCGCTGCGGCCGCCCTTGGGGGCCTGGACCGCCTCGGCCTGGGTGATCTTGCCGTTGCTCATCGTCAGGCGGACCTGCACGGCGCCGTACTGCGTCTGCGCCGCGTCACCGGTGACCGCGCCGTTCACGCCGCCCTGCGGGGCCTGCCCGGCGGCCGCGGGCGGAAGCTGGCCGCCGGCCGCTTGGGCGGAACCCGGGTCGGACGCCGGCTTCAGCGACAGCAGCAGCACGATCCCGGAGACGGTGGCTGCGCCGGCGAGCACGGCACGCCGGACGGGGTGAGACTTCCTCATCGTTTCCCAAACTCCTGAAGGGCCGTTGGTGTCCCGTCGCTCACATCTCGAACGACTCGTGATGGATACGGCGGGCGGGTACTCCCGCGCCGCGCAGTGCCTCGTAGACCGACTGCGCGAAGCCGGGCGGCCCGCACATGAACACGTCGTGGTCGCCGACGTCCGGGATCTTCCGCTGGAGGGACTCCGCCGAGATGTCGGGGCGTTCCCCCTCCGGGCTGTTGACCGCGTACATCAGCCGGGCGCCGCGCTCGTCGGCGATCTTGGCGAGTTCGCCCCACAGGGCCAGGTCCTGGGTGCTGTTGGCCCGGTAGAGGAGCGTGATGTCACCGGACGCGCCCGGCAGCGTCTCGAACAGGGCCCGCATCGGGGTGATGCCCACACCGCCCGCCACCAGCAGCACCTTGCCGCGGCTGCGGCGCTGCGCGGTCATCGCGCCGTACGGTCCCTCCGCCCACACCTTGGTGCCGGGCGTCAGCTCGCGCAGCCGGGAGGTGTGGTCGCCGATCGCCTTGACGGTGATCCGCAGCATGTCCGGGCGGGGCGCCGCCGACAGGGAGTAGGGGTGCGAGCTGAACCGCATGCCCGGCGCCATGAACCGCCACCGGAAGAAGTGCCCGGCCTCCGCGCCCATCCGGTGCAGTTTACGTCCGCTGATCAGCACGGACACGATCCCCGGGGTCTCCTCGATGACCGCCTCGACCCGCATGCGGTGCCGCAGGTTCAGCCGGATCGGGGTGAGGATCCGGTACCAGAGGACCAGCGCGGTCACCACGCCGTACAGCCCGTACCAGAAGGTCTTCGCGGCGGGCTCGACGGCGAACTCGTTGCCGGTGGTGATCTGGTGCCAGAACGTCAGGTACACCGCCGCATACGTGAGCAGGTGCACGTGGTACCAGGTGTCGTACCCGATCAGCCGGCGCACCCCGCCGATCGAGAGAATCCCGATGACGAACAGCAGACCCGTCCCGATGGCGGCCTTGCCCATGTCCGGCAGCTGGTTGATGGAGTCCGTCGTCTGCTGGACGATGTCGCCGAGCCCCTTGCCCGCCTGCAGGGCGTAGCCCCACATGATGAGGAAGACGTGGGCGAGGACCAGGCAGAGCGTGTAGCGGCCCGTCATGGCGTGCCAGCGCGCGACCCGGTCGGTGCCCACCCGGCGCTCCAGCGCGGGCACCCGGGCCATCTGGAGCACCACGAGCGCCATGAGGTAGCCGGCGAGCAGGCCGGTGATCCGGCCCGCGGCCAGGATCTTGCTCGTGTTGTCCGCGAGGGACGGTGTGTTGTCCCACCACAGCCACAGCACAGCCGCCGCACCGGCCCACAGGGCGATCAGCAGCGGGACGGCCGGGGAGCGGCGCGGGCGGATGCGGCGCATCGTCTGGCGGCGGGCGGCACGTCCGCCTGCGAGCGTGGTGGTCACGGTTCCTCCGTGGGGACTTGACCCTTGGCCCACAGATACGTGCCGGGACACGGGAGTGTTCAGTCGCGTCCCGAGTCGGCTGCGGACTGGAGTGACCGCTGGTAACACTCATGCGGCCGGCGTCCCGTCACAGGCGGGTGACGGCCGTGCTCCCGCTCCGTGTCCCCACGGCGATGTGCGGCCGCCGCGCGGGGTCGGCCCAGACGAGGATCCGCCGCATCGCCTCCTCGGACACGGAGACACAACCGGCCGTCGCTCCCCGACCGTTGGCATGGAGGAAGATGCCCGCGCCGCGCCCCCGCACGGGGCGCTCGTAGTTGAAGCCGATGACGAGCGCGTGCGCGTACTGCGCGCGATACGTGATCAGGTGCTCCGACTCGGCGGCCCGGCAGTCTGCCGCACGTGGCTCGGTCCAGCGGTTGTAGGAGCGGGATTCGTTGTCCTGGCACCACCAGGAGTCCTGGTGCACCCGGCGGTACGGGTACGCCGTCCCACGCGGTGCCGCCTTGATGCCGAAGGCGTACGGCAGGCCGTAGAGGCCGGTGGGTGTGGTGTTCGTGCCCTGCTCGCGGGAGGCGCCCCCGACGAGCCCGTTCGCTCCGAAACGGGCGGGCGCGGAGCCCTTCTCCACCCAGCGCCCGTCTCCGCCGCGGTCCCACCAGGTGACCGTGCCCGTCGTGGAGGCCCGGTTCGGGGCCACCGCGGTGATCAGCTGGGTGCCGCCGCCGGTGTCCGCCATCCGGACCGGCAGCGGTGGCGCGGGGGCGGGCGGCCCGGCGCCGAGCACCACGAGGGAGGAGACGGCGAGGGCGACGGCACCGGGGCGCATGTCTCAGACCGTAGAGGGGGGCAGCGGCAACGGCAGCCCGGGTAGTCCGTCCAGGCTGGTGGCGATGTGCTCCTTCTTGGTGAAGTAGGCGCTCAGCGAGGCGTCGTCCTCGCGGGCGAACCGCTTGCTGTGCAGATCGCGGTCCGTCTCGTACGCCATGAAGGGCACCCCGTAGCCACAGGTGTCGCGGACGAGTTCGGCGGTGACGACGATGATCGCGCGCAGCCCGTGTCGCGTCGGGTCGATGTCCGGGAAGTGCGCGAGCAGTTCCGCGAAACGGGGGTCGTCGCGGAAGACCGGCTCCCCCCTGCCGTGTACGCGGACGATGTTCGGCGGGCCCTGGAAGGCACACCACATCAGGGTGATCCGCCCGTTCTCCCGCAGATGGGCGATGGTCTCGGCGTTGGAACCGGCGAAGTCGAGGTAGGCCACCGTGAGCTCGTCGAGCACCGCGAAGGAGCCCGTGAGGCCCTTGGGGGAGAGGTTGACCGTGCCGTCGGCGGCCAGGGGGGCGGTGGCGGTGAAGAAGACCGGCTGCGCCTCGATGAAGGTGCGGAGCCGGCCGTCTATGCGCTCATGAGTCTTTCCCATGCCGAACGATTATGTCTGCAAGTACTTCGACTGTCTAAGGAGTTGCGGGACCCGGTCACCTCTGCCGGATCCCGCGTATGCAGGCGTCATCCGTGGCCGCCCCGGCCGGCGCTCACACGGGGCGGCCACGGCGCCTGTCACCTCACTTGGTGAGCGAGCAGGCGGCCAGGGAGTCGAGCCCGGCCGGACGCTCGGCCGTGCGGCCGATGGCGGTGGCGATGCGGTTGATCGCCGCGACGCGCTTGTCCTCCAGCGGGCCGAGGATGGCGTTCTGGACGAAGTTGGGCCCGCCCTGGCCCACCGTGTCGACCAGGCGCTTGTTGGCCTCCTGGATCTGGGTGTCCAGCTGCCCGAGGTTCCGGTCGACCTCGGCCTGGGCCGAGGCGGGGATCGCCGGCAGCTCGGAGGCGACGTCCGGGCAGCTGATCGTGCCGGCACCGGCGTTCCCCGCCTCGCCCGCACCCGCGCCACCCTCCTCGGCACCCGCGCCAGCTCCGGCCCCGGCACCCGCGCCAGCTCCGGCCCCGGCACCCGCGCCAGCTCCGGCCCCGGCACCCGCGCCGGCTCCGGCACCCGCGCCGCCCTCTTCGGCGCCTGCCCCGGCTCCGGCCCCGGCACCCGCCTCGCCACCCGCCGCCTCGCCCGCTCCGGCGCCGCCGCCGGCGTTGAGCTGGCAGGCCGCGAAGGCCTCGAGGCCCTCGGGCTTCTCGGCGGCCCGCCCGATGGCGGTCTCGATGCGGTTGAGCGCGGCGACGCGCTTGTCCTCCAGCGGGCCGAGGATGGCGTTCTGGACGAAGTTGGGCCCGCCCTGGCCCACCGTGTCGACCAGGCGCTTGTTGGCCTCCTGGATCTGCGTGTTCAGCTGGGCGAGGTTCCGGTCGACCTCGGCCTGGGCCGAGGCGGGGACCGCGGGCAGCTGGCCGGTGACGTCCGGGCACGTGATGGTGCCGGGGCCCGCCAGCGTCCGGGCGTTCGTGCCGCCGCCGTCCGGCGTCTCCCCGGCGAGGGCGAAGCCGGCGATCACCGTGCCGGACAGTGCCACCGCGGCGGCGCCGCCGATGAACGTGACGCGACGCTTGTTGTACTTCGGAAGGGCCCTGGACATGCGGATGCCTCACTAGGGGATCGGGGGTGTCGTCGGTGTCGTAACGCGGCGCCTGCGTTCGGCGAGAGGTACGGGTAAGCGGTTACCCGTGTTCAAGGGATCTTCAAATTCCTCTCGCCCGACCGGAAACCGGCCCCTCACCCCCAGGCAGATTGACGAATCATGCAGAGGTCTGCATACTCATGCATGTCGGTGATCTGCCCTGAGCAGTAGCGTGATGACCGTCTCCACGCCCCCGGGCGGGAAGGCGGTGGCACATCCACACCCATTGAGGAGCGCAGCAGGTGAGCAGCAACAGCGGTGACGTCCGGCTCTGGGGCGGCCGTTTCGCCGACGGTCCCGCCGAGGCCCTGGCGAAGCTGTCCGCATCCGTCCACTTCGACTGGCGGCTCGCGCCGTACGACATCGCCGGTTCGCGTGCCCACGCGCGTGTGCTGCACAAGGCGGGCCTCCTCACGGACGACGAGCTGACCCGCATGATCGCCGGGCTGGACCGGTTGGAGGCGGACGTCGCCGACGGCTCCTTCGTGGGCACGATCGCCGACGAGGACGTCCACACCGCCCTGGAGCGCGGCCTCCTGGAGCGCCTCGGCCCCGACCTCGGCGGCAAGCTGCGCGCGGGACGCTCCCGCAACGACCAGGTCGCGACCCTCTTCCGCATGTACCTGCGGGACCACGCCCGGATCGTCGGCGGCCTGATCGCCGAGCTGCAGGACGCACTGATCGGCCTCGCCGAGGCCCACCCGGACGTGGCGATGCCCGGTCGCACGCACCTCCAGCACGCCCAGCCCGTCCTCTTCGCCCACCATGTCCTGGCCCACGTCCAGTCCCTCTCCCGGGACGCGGAGCGGCTGCGTCAGTGGGACGCGCGCACGGCGGTCTCGCCCTACGGCTCGGGCGCCCTGGCGGGCTCCTCGCTCGGGCTGGACCCGGAGGCGGTGGCGAAGGACCTCGGCTTCGAGCACGGCTCGGCCGGCAACTCCATCGACGGCACGGCCTCCCGGGACTTCGTCGCCGAGTTCGCCTTCATCACCGCGATGATCGGGGTCAACCTCTCCCGGATCGCCGAGGAGGTCATCATCTGGAACACGAAGGAATTCTCCTTCGTGACCCTGCACGACGCCTTCTCGACGGGCTCGTCGATCATGCCGCAGAAGAAGAACCCGGACATCGCCGAGCTGGCCCGCGGCAAGTCGGGCCGCCTGATCGGCAACCTGACGGGTCTGATGGCCACGCTCAAGGCCCTCCCGCTCGCGTACAACCGCGACCTGCAGGAGGACAAGGAGCCGGTCTTCGACTCCATCGACCAGCTGGAGGTCCTGCTCCCGGCCTTCACCGGCATGATGGCCACCCTCACCGTCCACCGCGAGCGCATGGAGGAACTGGCCCCGGCCGGTTTCTCCCTCGCCACGGACATCGCCGAGTGGCTGGTCAAGCAGGGCGTCCCGTTCCGCGTGGCCCACGAGGTCGCCGGCGAGTGCGTGAAGGTCGCCGAGGCCGAGGGCAAGGAACTGGACGAGCTGACGGACGACCAGTTCGCCAAGATCTCCGCCCACCTGACCCCCGAGGTCCGCACGGTCCTCAACGTCCCGGGCGCCCTGGCCTCCCGCAACGGCAGGGGCGGCACGGCCCCGAGCGCGGTGGCGGTCCAGCTGGCCGAGGTGAAGGCGGACGTGACGGCGCAGCACGACTGGGCGACAGCACGACAGAAGCCCTAGGTAACCCGCACGCGCGAACACACAGCAAGCCCCGAGCTCTGAGGCGAAGGTCATCCCGGGGGTTACGTTGGTCGAAAGCCGCAGCCGACCGAACGGAGCCCCCCGGATGCCCTTCGCCCGCCTGGCCACAGCGACAACCCCCACCTGCCACATCGGCCTCGGCCTCGCCGCCGTCGGACGCCCCGGCTACATCAACCTCGGCCGGGACGAGGACCTCGGAGAAGACCGCAGCGTCGAGACGCTGCGCACCCGCACCCACGAACTCCTCGACGCCGCCTACGCCCAGGGTGTCCGCTACTTCGACGCCGCCCGTTCCTACGGCCGCTCCGAGGAGTTCCTCGCCGACTGGCTGAAGGACAGGCCCGGCTTCGACGACATCGTCGTGGGCAGCAAGTGGGGCTACACCTACACCGCCGACTGGTCCACGGACGCCGAGAAGCACGAGATCAAGGACCACACCCTCGCCGCCTACGAACGGCAGCGCGCGGAGAGCGGCGCCCTGCTCGGCGACCGGCTCGACCTGTACCAGATCCACTCGGTGACCCCGGACAGCCCGGCCCTCTCCGACAAGGAACTGCACGCGAAGCTCGCGGAAGCCGCCGCGCAGGGCCTCACCGTCGGATTCTCCACCAGCGGCCCCGCCCAGGCGGACGCGATCCGCGCCGCCCTCGCCGTGACGGTCGACGGCGAACCCCTCTTCCGCACCGTGCAGTCCACGTACAACGCGCTGGAGACCTCCGCCGCCCCCGCCCTCGCCGAGGCGCACGACGCCGGACTCACCGTGATCGTCAAGGAGGGCATGGCCAACGGCCGACTGGCCGGGCCGCACGCCCCGGCCGTGCTGAAGGAAGTCGCCGAGCAGGCGGGGCTGGGCTGCGACGCGGTCGCCCTGGCCGCGATCCTCCGGCGGCCCTGGGCCGGTGTCGTCCTCTCCGGCGCGGCCACCACCAACCAGCTCGCCTCGAACCTGCACGCGGCGGTCGTCGACCTCGACGACGACCAGCTGGCCCGCCTCGCCACGCTCGTGGAGGAGCCGCACGCGTACTGGGAGCGGCGCGCGCAGCTGCCCTGGCACTGATCACCCCCTCACCCGCGCAGACACGGCAGCCATGAGCCACGCATGCCCCGAGTGAGACACTCATGTCTCATATGCTCTATAGTCGTCTCATGGCTGTCGATCCTGAGTACGTGCTGCGCGCCGCCGCGGCCCTGCTGACCCGCAAATCCACCGCGACCATGGACGAGGTCGCCAAGGCCGCCGGGATCAGCCGGGCCACGCTGCACCGCCACTTCGCCGGGCGTGACGCCCTCGTCCGGGCTCTGGAGGCGCTGGGCATCGCGGAGTGCGAGGCCGCGCTGGATGCGGCCCGGCTCGACGAGGGCACGGCGAGCGAGGCCGTACGCCGGCTGGTCGGAGCCATCGAGCCCGCCGCCGGACTGCTCGCGTTCCTCTATTCCGAGAACCAGCTGTTCGAGGGCGAGGAGCTGAACGCGGGCTGGACCCTGATAGACGACCGGATCTCCGCCCTGTTCCGGCGCGGCCAGCTCAGCGGCGAGTTCCGCATCGACCTCACGCCCGCCTGGCTCACCGAGGCGCTCTACGGCCTGCTGGCCTCCGGCGCCTGGATCGTGCAGAGCGGCAAGGGCGCCCCCAAGGACTTCCAGCACATGATCGTCGAACTGCTGCTCGGCGGCGCACTCAGGAGAGAGGAAGCATGACCAGCACCCTGCAGCCGACGGACCGCACCGAGGCGGTGGAGCGCCCGGGTCGCTGGCTCGCGCTCGGCGTTCTCGTGCTCGCCGTGCTGCTGGTGGCCGTCGACGCGACCGTCCTCGGTCTCGCGACCCCCTACATCAGCGAGGATCTCGAGCCGTCCGGCACGCAGCTGCTGTGGATCGGCGATGTGTACTCGTTCGTCATCGCCGGTCTGCTCGTCTCCATGGGCAGCCTCGGCGACCGGATCGGCCGCAAGCGGATCCTGCTGGCCGGTGCCACGGCGTTCGGCGCGATATCCGTGTTCAACGCCTACGCCACGACCCCCGAGATGATGATCGTCGCGCGGGCGCTGCTCGGCGTGGCCGGCGCGACCCTGATGCCGGCCACGCTCGCCCTGATCCGCAACCTCTTCCACGACCCGCGCGAGCGCAGCCTCGCCGTCGGCATCTGGGGTGCCACCGCCTCCGCCGGTACGGCGGTGGGCCCGATCGTCGGCGGATTCCTGCTGGAGCACTTCTGGTGGGGCTCGGTCTTCCTGATCAACCTGCCAGTGATGGCCGTCCTGGTCCTCGTCGGGATCAAGCTGCTGCCCGAGTCGCGCACCGCGAACCCCGGCCCCTGGGACCTGGTCAGCGTCGTGCTGTCGCTGGTCGGCATGATCGGCATGGTGTACGCGATCAAGGAGGCCGCCACCCACGGCTTCGCGTGGACCACCCTGGCCGCGGGCCTGCTGGGCGCGGCCGCCCTGTACGGGTTCGTCCGCCGTCAGCTCAGGCTGCCGACGCCGCTGCTGGACATGCGGCTGTTCCGCCATCGCGGCTTCAGCGGGGCGGTGCTGGCCGATCTGCTGACCATCCTCGGTCTGTCCGGGCTCGTGTTCTTCTTGTCCCAGTACCTGCAACTCGTCCAGGGCAGAGGCCCGTTGGAGGCCGGCCTGGCCGAGCTGCCCGCGGCGGTCGGCGCGGTGGTGGCCGGACTGATCGCGGGGCGGGCGGCCCGGCGCTTCTCGGTGCGGGCCGTCGTCGCCGGGGGGCTCGCGGCCATCGGCCTCGCGCTCGCCGCGCTCACGGTGCTCGGGCAGTCCACCGGCTACCCGCTGCTCGGGACCGCGCTGCTGGTGGTCGGCGTGGGCGCCGGATTCTCGTTCACCGTGACCGCCGACGTGATCCTCTCCAGTGTGCCCAAGGAGCAGGCGGGCTCCGCGTCCGCCGTGTCCGAGACGGCGTACGAACTCGGTGCCGCGCTCGGCATCGCCGCGCTCGGCTCGATCGTGACCGGCGTCTACCGTGACTTCACCGGCCCCGCGGGCACACCGGCCGCGGCCCACGAGTCGCTGGGCGGCGCCGTCGAGGCGGCCGCGGACATGCCCGCCCACGGTGCCGCCGCGATGCTGGACGCCGCCCGCACGTCCTTCGTCGACGGTCTGGCCCTCGCCGCGGGCGTGGGCGCGGCGGTCCTGCTGGCCGCGGCGGTGGCGGCGTGGTTCCTGCTCCGAGGGCAGAAGCTGGAAGGCGGCACGGACCACGCGTAACCCGGCCCTGCCGGGCCGGGAGACGCGGCTGAGGGCGGCCACGCCTTTCAGGGACGCGGGGAACTGCGCGACGAACGCCGGCACACCCGCACCTGCCAAGCGCTCGGAAGATGTCCCGGAGCTTCAGGGGCGCGGGGAACCGTGCGACAAGCCCCCACGCACCCGCACCGGCCCCCGCGCCCGAGAAGCTACGCTGCTTCCTTCGCCTTGCTCGCGTACATGTCCACGTACTCCTGACCGGACAGCCGCATGACCTCGGTCATCACCGAGTCGGTCACGGCCCGCAGCACGTACCGGTCCCGGTCCATCCCCTCGTACCGGGAGAACTCCATCGCCTCACCGAACCGCACGGTGACCTTGCCCGGGCGGGGCAGCCCCGCCCCGCCCGGCTGCAGCTTGTCCGTTCCGATCATGGCGAAGGGCACCACGGGCGCACCGGTCATCAGGGTCAGCCGGGCGATCCCCGTCCGCCCCCGGTACAGCCGCCCGTCGGGCGACCGCGTCCCCTCCGGGTAGATCCCGAACACGCGGCCTTCCTCCAGCACCCGCCGCCCGGTCATCAGCGCGGCGACACCGCCCCGGCCACCGTCACGGTCCACCGGGATCATGCCGACACCGGTGAAGAACCAGGCCATCAGCCGGCCCTTGAGGCCCTTGCCGGTCACGTACTCGTCCTTGCCGATGAAGAAGACCTGCCGGTCGCAGACCAGCGGCAGGATCATCGAGTCGATGAACGTCAGGTGGTTTCCGGCCAGGATGACCGGGCCATCGCCGGGAATGTGCTCCGCACCCTCCACCTGTGGGCGGAACATCAGGCGCATGATCGGGCCGAGCACTGCCTTGATGAGCGCGAAGCGGGACAACGGACCCTCCGGTGTCAAGGTGTTCTGTATGAGTCTGTGCAGGTGAGGACGATACTCGTGGCCCCGGGTATCGCGCACATCGGGCACGGCGACTTCACCGATGCCTTACGCATTGTTGACGCGTGTTTACCTGCGGTGGCGCGCCGCCGAGGGCGCGTAACGCGGCCGACATGATGTGACGCACATCGCCCCGGGCGCATCGCACGCGTTCCCAGAACGGCCGGACCGAATCGAGCGGATACGACGAACCGTCAATTCGTCCTCCCCACCAGCCACTACGACATCCGGCATCACCCGCGTGTTCCGGCCGAGGTCTCCCACCCGTCATGTACGCGCCCCTACGATCGGCCCGCACTGATGAGCCGAACGGCAGAGAGGGCGCTCATGGGAACGCAGGAGTCGAACGAAGAAACGGGCGGTACCGGACGGCGGGCCCTGCTCGGCGCGGCGGTGCTCGGCGCCGGGGGAGCGGTGCTCGGCATGGCCGGCACAGCGCGAGCCGACGGCGCCCGGCACGGCAGCGGACTGAAGAGCCTGCCCAAGCCGACGATCATCGGACACCGCGGAGCCAGCGGCTACCGCCCGGAGCACACCTTCGGCTCGTACCGGCTGGCCCTCGACCTGGGCGCCGACATCGTCGAGGCGGGCGACCTGGTCCCGACGAAGGACGGGCACCTGGTCTGCCGTCACGAGCCGGAGATCGGCGGCACCACGGACGTCGCCGACCACCCCGAGTTCGCCGGCCGCGAGAAGACCAAGCTGCTCGACGGGGTCTCCACCACGGGCTGGTTCACCGAGGACTTCACACTCGCCGAGCTGAAGACCCTGCGCGCGGTCGAGCGCATCCCGGCGAACCGCCCCCACAACACCCTCTACGACGGCCGCTGGGACATCCCCACCTTCGAGGAGGTCCTCAGGTGGCAGGACGAGCAGACCCGCAGGCGCGGGAAGCAGGTGTGGATCTACCCCGAGCTCAAGCACCCGACCTACTTCCGCAAGCAGGGCCTCCCGCTGGAGGAGCGCGTGGCCAAGCTGCTGCGCAAGTACCGCAAGGACCGGCGCACCTCCCCGGTCATCCTGCAGTCCTTCGAGCCGACCAGCATCCAGCGCCTGCACAGGCTCGTCGACAACCCGCTGGTCGTCCTGCTGTCCTCGGCGGACTCCCGCCCCTGGGACTTCGTGGAGACCGGTGACCCGCGCACGGTCGCCGACCTGGTCGAGCCGGCCGGACTGCGGGAGATCGCCTCCTACGCGCAGGGCATCGGCCCGACCCTGGACCTGGTCATCCCGCGCGACGCCGAGGGGAACCTCACCGAGCCCACGACGCTGGTGTCCGACGCGCACAAGGTGGGCCTGATCCTGCACCCGTACACGCTGCGCAACGAGAACCCCTTCCTGCCCGCGGACTTCCGCAAGGGAACGGACGCGGACGCCTACGGTGACGTCTTCGGCGCGTACAGGACGTACTTCGCGACCGGTATCGACGGCGTCTTCACCGACCAGCCCGACACGGGTCTGCTGGCCCGCGAGGACTTCCACGGCTGATCCCGTCAACACTCGAGCTCACACCCCCCGGTCGAGTGAGCTTCGGCCGTCCGGGCAACCCACCGCCCGGGCGGCCGCGTCGCTCCGCATATGACGCATGACCTGGTCACCGCCCTGCGCCCGCTGCTCACCGCCGAGGCCTCCGCGGAGGCATATTCCACCGGTACCGAGCCGGGCGACCTGGAGCAGGCCGTCTGGCTCCGCCTGCTGGAACGCCTCGACGCCGAGGGCCCGCCGGTCGACCCCCAGCAGTGGCTGCGCCGCGCCGTCCGCTCCGAGGCGCGTCGTACCCGCCGCACGAGCCGCCTCGAACGGCCGTACGTCGGCGAACCGGTCGACGACGGGGAGCCCGGCCCCGAACAGCTGGCCCTCGCCGCGGCCCGGGGCCGGGCCCTGCGCGAGGCGGTGCGCCGCCTTCCGGGCCGCTGCCCCCGGCTGATGGAGGCCCTGCTCTCGCCGGCGGACCTGACATACCGGGAAATCGCAGGGGAGTTGGGTATCTCACAGGGGAGTCTTGGCCCGGAACGTTCCAGATGCCTGGGATGTCTCCGGAGATTGCTCACGCCGGAGGTTGCGGCCCGCTGAGGACGGGGATAGGAGTGGGGAACGACAGGTGATCAGATGAGCGGGAGGCGTGCGCACATGGGCATGAGCGTGACCATCTCTGCGGCGACCGAGCAGGACGCGGAGCAGATCTTCAGACTGCAGTACCTGTGCTTCCAGCCGGAGGCGGCGCTGTACGGGAACTACCGCATCGACCCGCTCGTCCAAACCCTCGACTCGGTCCGCGAGGAGGTCACCCGCGACTGTGTCTTCGTGGCCCGGCTCGGCGAGGAGGTCGTCGGCTCGGTCCGCGGCTCGGCCACCGAGGACGGCGCCGCCGCGATCGGCAAGCTCTGCGTCCACCCCCGCCTCCAGGGCCACGGCATCGGCGCCCGCCTCCTCCGAGCGGCCGAATCGGCCCTCGCCGGCCGGCACGGCGCCACCCGCTTCCGCCTCCACACCGGTCACCGCAACGAGGGCAACCTCCGCCTCTACCGCAAGGTCGGCTACGAGACGGTGGGCACGTCCCAGGGAGCGGACGGCATCCCCATGATCGTCCTGGAGAAGCCGGCCGGCACGTACGCGGCGACAGCTTGACGTCTGCCCTCAGGGGTACGGGGAACTGCGCGGCCACCCACACACGGCCCGCGGCCGCCTGACCACCTCAGGCGGCATCCCCATTCCGCGAACGCGCATGCCGCAGCCAGTAGATGGCCGACACCGGCAACAGGACCGGGATGAACACGTACCCCATCCCGAAGTCGGACCACACGGTCGCGTCCGGGAAGGCGGACGGCTCGATCAGTGTCCATGTGCCCACGGTCAGCACACCGAGCAACTCGGCCCCGCAGCACGCCAAGGCGGCTCTGCGTGCCGTCTCCCCGCCTCGCACCAGCGAGTACGTGATGAACCCGTACACGAGACCGGCCACCGCCGACAGCGAGTACGCCAGCGGTGCCCGGTCGAACTCCGTCGCGATCTGATACGCGGACCGCGACACCGCCCCCACGACCATCACGCCGTACAGCCACACCAGCAGCGTGCCCGGCCCGCTGACCAGCCGGCGCCGGCTCACCTCAGCCTCCCCAGATGTCATAGAGCCGCACCTCCAGCACCGCCAGCACCACACCGCCGGCCGCCACCGTCACCGAGCCCCACCGTGTCCGCTCGGCGAGCGACATGAACCCCGCCGCCGGGACGCACGCGAACGCCCCCAGGAGATACGCCACGAAGATCGTCGTGCCCTGCTCCGGCTTCTCGCCCCGCGCGAGCAGCACGATCCCCACGACCAGCTGGATCAGCGACAGCAGTGTGACCACGGCCATCCCGATGAAGTGCCAGTCCTTCGTCGGCTGGTCACGGTAGGCCGCCCAGCCGCACCAGGCGGCGAGCAGCAGCGCGGCGACGCCGGTCACCAGCGTCAGGGCATCAAGCATGCTGCGACCCTATTACGGCCGAAAAGGTCCGGTGCTTCCGGCCCTGGCCTGCACCGTAGGGTCGGGGGCATGACGATCCACGCGCAGGCCCTGCTGTTCGACAACGACGGAACCCTGGTCTCCTCCCTCGCCTCGGTCGACCGCTGCTGGACGCGGTGGGCCGCGGAACACGGGATCACGGCCGAGGAGTTCGCGCGGGTCGAGCTGCACGGCCGGCCGGCCGCCGAGATAGCCGCCGACCTGCTGCCCGCCGAGATCGTGCCGCAGGCCGTCGCGCGGATCGAGGACCTGGAGGTGGACGACGTACCGAACGGCGGTGTGCACCTGCTGCCGGGGACCCGCGCCTTCCTCGACGCCCTGCCCGCCGACCGCTGGGCCGTCGTCACCTCCGCCACCCGGCGGCTGGCCGAGGCGCGGCTCGACGCCGTCGGCATCCTGCCCAAGACGCTCGTCGCCGCCGACGACATCACGCGCGGCAAGCCCGACCCCGAGCCCTACCTGCTCGCCGCCCGCGCGCTCGGTGTCGACCCCGCGCACTGCGTCGTCTTCGAGGACGCCCCCGCGGGCCTCGCGTCCGGCCGCGCCGCCGGGATGACCACCGTGGCGTTGACCACAACCCACCAGGCTCGCGAACTCCACGCCGATCTGGTCGTCGAGAACCTGTCGGCCCTGTCCGCCCTGGTCACCGAACGGGGCGTCGAGATCTCCCCGCGCGGCTGACGCGGTGCCGGCCCTGTCCACCTCTGTCCAGCATCCGGACAGAGAAGGGCCGGTCAGGACCGTACGCGTGTTTTACTGACGACATGACCACGACGAGCGACCGCATCCCCGCGACCGAGGCGACCATGCCCGGTGCTCGTCGTATGTGTCGAATGTGCGCCTTCTAGAGGGCCCCTGCACCACCCCTGAGCTCGCGCCCCGAAGCGAGACGCGGCCTGTCCGCACGCCCTTTGGCGCTGCGTGACCCGGAGCCGCCCGCGCACATGTTCTCCCCGGTTCCATGCCTCAGCGAGAACCGTGTCGCGTCCCTGACCGAATGCACCCTGTGCCCGGGCACACCCACGCCCGCGCACTCGACAGTGACGGAATCCCAGTGATCACCACCTCGGGCCTGACCAAGGTCTACCGTGCACGCGGCCGCGAGGTCACCGCCCTGGACGGCGTCGACCTGCACGTCCGCGAAGGCGAGGTGTACGGCGTCATCGGCCAGTCCGGCGCCGGCAAGTCCTCGCTCATCCGCTGCGTCAACCTGCTGGAACGACCCACCTCCGGCACCGTGACCGTCGCCGGGCAGGACCTCACCGCCCTGGCCGGCCGCGGCCCGCGCGCCGGAAGGGAACTGCGTCAGGCGCGCAGCCGCATCGGCATGGTCTTCCAGCACTTCAACCTGCTGTCCTCCCGGACCGTCCAGGACAACGTCGGGCTGCCGCTGGAGATCCTCGGGAAGTCCGGGCAGGAGCGCTCCCGCAAGGCGCTGGAGCTGCTCGACCTGGTCGGCCTCGCCGACAAGGCCAGGTCCTACCCCGCGCAGCTCTCCGGCGGCCAGAAGCAGCGCGTGGGCATCGCCCGGGCCCTCGCCGGCGACCCGAAGGTACTGCTGTCGGACGAGGCCACCAGCGCCCTCGACCCCGAGACCACCCGGTCCATCCTGGCGCTGCTGCGCGACCTCAACCGGCAGCTCGGCCTGACCGTTCTGCTCATCACCCACGAGATGGACGTCGTGAAGTCGGTCTGCGACTCGGCCGCACTCATGGAGAACGGCCGCATCGTGGAGTCGGGCACGGTCAGCGAGCTCCTCGCGACCCCCGGCTCCGAGCTGGCCGCCGTGCTGTTCCCGCTCGACGGCGAGGCCTCCGGCGAGGACCGCACCGTCGTCGACGTCACCTTCCAGGGGGAGAGCGCCACCCAGCCCGTCATCTCGCAGCTCGCCCGCACCTACAACATCGACATATCGATCCTCGGCGCCGCCATCGACACCGTGGGCGGCCTCCAGGTCGGCCGGATGCGCATCGAACTGCCCGGCCGCTACGAGGACAACGTCGTGCCGATCGGCTTCCTGCGTGAACAGGGCCTCCAGATCGACGTCCTGGGTCACGAGTCCGAACCGGTGAAGGAAGGTGCCAAGTGACCTGGTCCGAGATGCAGCCCCTGCTGGAGCAGGCGTGCTGGGACACGCTCTACATGGTCGGCTGGTCCACGCTCATCGCCGTCGCCGGCGGACTGCCGCTGGGCATCCTGCTGGTCCTGACCGACCGCGGCGGCCTGCTCCAGAACCTCGCCGCCAACAAGGTCATCGGGCAGGTCGTGAACATCGCCCGCTCCCTGCCGTTCATCATCCTGATGGTCGCGCTGATGACCTTCACCCGCTGGATCACCGGCACGACCATCGGCCGCGAGGCCGCCATCGTGCCGCTCGCCGTCGGCGCCATCCCCTTCTTGGCGCGTCTGGTCGAGACGGCAGTCCGCGAAGTGGACCACGGGCTCGTCGAGGCCGTGCAGTCCATGGGCGGCAACACCTGGACCATCGTCCGCAAGGTGCTCGTCCCCGAGTCCCTGCCGTCGCTGATCTCCAGCACCACCACCACGGTCGTCGCCCTGATCGGCTACTCCGCCATGGCGGGCACCGTCGGCGCCGGAGGCCTCGGAGACATCGCCATCCGCTACGGCTACCAGCGCTTCGAGACCCAGCTGATGTGGATCACCGTCGCGATCCTCGCCGTCGTCATCTCCCTCATCCAGTTCGCCGGCGACCACGCGGCCCGCTCCCTGCACCGCCGCGGCGCCCAGGCGGGCCCCGCCCCGAAACTGCGGCTCCTCAAAGCCGCCTCCTGAACCCCCCGTCACCCGCAACGGGGTCGCACCACCGCAAGGCCATAAGGAAAGGCACTTTTCGTGCGTAACACCGCCAAGATCACCACCGCCGTCCTCGCAGCCGGAGCCCTCACCCTCGGGCTCAGCGCCTGCGGCGCGGGCGGCTCCGGAACCGACGGACCCCTGATCGTCGCCGCGAGCCCCGTCCCGCACGCCGAGATCCTCACCTACGTCAAGGACAACCTGGCGAAGAAGGAGGGCCTCGACCTGGAGGTCAGGGAGTTCACGGACTACACCACGCAGAACCCCGCGACCCAGGACGGCTCCGTCGGCGCCAACTACTTCCAGAACAAGCCGTACCTCGACGACTACAACAAGAAGAACGGCACCGACATCGTGCCCGTCGTCACGGTCCACCTGGAGCCGCTCGGCCTCTACTCCCACAAGGCCGAGAAGCCCGAGGACCTGAAGAGCGGGGCGACCGTCGCCGTCCCCAACGACACGGTGAACGAGGCCCGCGCCCTCAAGCTCCTCGCCGCCCACGGGCTCATCACCCTCAAGGACGGCGTCGGCAACGAGGCGACCCCCTCCGACATCACCAAGAACCCGAAGAACCTCAAGTTCAAGGAGTTGGAGGCGGCCCAGACGCCGCGCTCCCTCGACGACGTGGACGCCGCCGTCGTCAACGGCAACTACGCCATCGAGTCCGACCTCAAGCCCTCCGAGGACGCCCTGATCCTGGAGTCCCCGAAGGACAACCCCTACGGCAACTTCCTCGCCGTGAAGAAGGGCAACGAGGACGACCCGCGCGTGAAGAAGCTCGCGAAGCTCCTCACCTCGCCCGAGGTCGAGAAGTTCATCCGGGACAAGTACGCCGGCTCCGTGCTCGCCTCCTTCTGAGCCCGCGCCCGGCACCCGCCACGCACGGGGTCGTCCCTCACCCGGTGAGGGACGACCCCGTGATGCGGACGGGTGCTTTCATGCTGCATGCTGGGCAGTTCAGCATGCCCAGAAGGTTCACCGAAGGTTACGGAGCGGCGCATGACGAGCACCTTCCCCAACATCTCCATCAGCACGGAGCGGTTGGTGCTGCGTCCCCTCGACGAAGACGACGTCGTCGCACTGGCCGCGATGATGAACGACGAACAGGTGGCGGCCTGGACCTCCGTCCCCCAGCCCTTCACGGAAAGAGGCGCCCGGACCTGGATCACCGACTACGCCCCCACGCAGCGCACCGAGGGACACGGAATCGACTTCGCCGTCACCGAGTTCCTCACCCAGCGACTGGTCGGCGTCATCCAGCTGGGCAAGACCAACTGGCACGTACGCTCCACCGAACTGTCGTACATCATCGCCCCCTGGGCCCGCGGCGAGGGCTATGCCTCCGAGGCCGCCCTGGCCACCGCCCAGTGGCTCCTGGGGGACCAGAAGTTCGAGCGCATCGAACTGCGCACAGCGGCCGACAACACCGCCTCCCAGCAGGTCGCCCAGAAGATCGGCTGTATCAGTGAGGGTGTGCTGCGCAACGCCTGTATAGCCCGCGCCCGTGCCGAGGACGGCACGTGGACCGAGGTGCGCACCGACTTCATCGTCTGGAGCCTGCTCCCCGAAGACCTGGACGGCGTGGGCGACCAGCTTCGCGACGGGTTCACGTCCTTCGGCGACTGGAACTGACCGGAACCACCCGGAGGACGAGGGCCGCGACGACACCGGCACTCCCCCCGACATCTCCACCGGGTACCCTCACGGAGCCCGCCCCGGGCTGCTCCCCACCACGCCACGCAGACGACCTGCGAAAACCCCTGGAGACTGACAACGATGGCCGACCGGGTCACGGTGATCGGCTGGGACGGTTCGCCGCTGACCGCCGCGGCGAGCGCCGCCCTGGGTGCCGCCACGCTCGTGGCCGGCGCCGCCCACCACCTGGCGCTCCCCGAGGTCCCCGCCGGTGCCGAGCGCATCCGCCTCGGCAGTGTCGCCCTCGCCGCCCGCCGCATCGCCGGCCACCGCGGCACGGCCGTCGTGCTCGCCGACGGTGACCCCGGCTTCTTCGGTGTCGTACGCACCCTGCGCGCCCCCGAGTTCGGCCTGGAAGTGGAGGTCGTCCCCGCCGTCTCCGCCGTCGCCGCCGCCTTCGCCCGCGCCGGCATGCCCTGGGACGACGCGCAGGTGGTCGTCGCACACCCCCGTACCTTGCGACGCGCGGTTAACGTGTGCCGCGCCCACACCAAGGTGGCGGTCCTCACCTCACCCGGCGCCGGCCCCGCCGAACTCGGTCTGCTCCTCGAAGGAGTCCACCGCTCCTTCGTCATCTGCGAGGAGCTCGGCACCGCCCGCGAACGCGTCTCCGTCGTCACCTCCGACAAGGCCGCCGATTACACCTGGCGCGACCCCAACGTCGTCATCGTCCTCGGTGGTCCGGCCCGGCCGGACACGGCGGGGGAGACCGGCGGCTGGATCTCCGGCCGCGACCCGTCCACCGGGCCGCGCGGCTGGACCCTGCCCGCCGACGCGTACGGCGCGGACCTCGGCGAGGGCGAGACCTTGCTGCTGCGCGCCTCCCAACTCGCCCGCCTCGGGCCCCGCGTCGGCGACCTCGTCTGGGATATCGGCTGCGGCAGCGGCGCCTTCGCCGTCGAGGCCGCCCGCGCCGGGGCCGCCGTCCTCGCCGTCGACAGCGACCGGGCCGCCTGCGCCCGCACCGACGCCGCCGCGCGCCGCCTCGGCGTCCAGCTCCAGATCGTGCACGGCACCGCCCCGCACGTCATGGAGAACCTCCCCGAACCGGACGTCGTCCGCGTCGCCGGCGGGGGAGCGGCCGTCGTCTCGGCGGTCGCCGACCGCCGCCCGCAGCGCATCGTCACGCACGCCGCCACCCGCGACGCCGCCGAACTCGTCGGCCGCGACCTGAGCGAGCACGGCTACGCCGTCGAGTGCGCCCTGCTGCAGTCCGTCGAACTCGACACCCGGGCCTGGACGGAGAAGGAGCGGAGCGTCGCGTTCCTGCTCAGCGGCGTGCTGCCGAGGCGCGGTACCTGATCCCGCCGCCGTCCCCGTGATCGGGTTGTCGTACTGCGCGCGGTAGGCTGGCCGATCGCTGCACCGCACAAGGACGCCCGGCGCTTCGTCGGCCAATGTCCGGAAAACCCGCCCGTTTTGGGGTGTGTGTGGTACGGCAGAACCGGAGGACGCGCAACGTGGCGCAGTCCACAGCGGAACCGTCGCGGATCAAGCTGCCGTGAGGGTGCTACGGCCGCAACAATGCCAGTGAATGGCTTTGTCGCCTTTTCCGGGCGGACCGTTCGTGCCGCTGGGGACGCACGCTCGTTCTTCACTGCGGGGCGGTCGGTGCGCCGTTCCGGGCGAGCAGGTCGTAGGAGCATCAACCGATGGGCGAGGGGTACGCATGACCGACACCGGCCAGGTCCCGGGCGAGGGACTGCCGGAGAGCGCAGGCATGGTGGAGCAGCCGGGCGCCCCCGCGCCCGGTGCGTACACCTACCTCTCCGAGACCACCGCCGAACCCGAGGACGAAGACCTGCTGCTGTTGCCGGGCGCCCAGGGCGCCTGGGGCAACGAGGTCCCTCCCCCCGCGCCGGAGCCGGTCCTCGAGACCGTGCACCAGCCGGGCCCGCACGAGATCTCCGGCCGCGACAGCGGCTCGGTCGACCTCGGCGGTGTGCGGCTGCCCGACCCGCCGCCGATCCCGCCCATCACCCCGCGCCGGCCCCTGCACCTCGGCCCGCCGCTGCCCGACAGCTCCGCCAGCCCCGTCCGCTCCCTCGCCGACCGCGGCCCCGCGGGCGCGCCCGTACGCCAGCCGGTGCCGTCCGCAGCGGTCCCCGAGTACCTCGACGGCCCCCGCGCCCCCGAGATGCCCTCGCCGCCCGCCGCGCCCTGGGGCGCACCGGCCATGCCCGCGGCGCCGGTGAGCGCCGGGGCGGGGCCTGCGGAAACGGTTGTTCCGGCCATGGAACCGATGGGCGAGGCCCAGGCGGTCGCGACCAGCGTGGCGACGGAGACGAGCCACACGACACCGCCGGCACCGGCCGAGGCGGGGCAGGCTCCTGCGGGTGGCCCCGAGGGGCCGGGTGTCGGCCCGGCAGCAGTCCAGGCAGCCACGGCCGAGGCCGGTCAGACCCCTGCGGGTGACCCCGCTGGTGTGCATGTCGGCACGGACGCAGCCCAAGTGGCCGTCGCGGAGCAGGTCATGCCCGCGCCGGGAGCAGACCCCGGGGACCTGGGTGTGGACGCGGCAGAGGGCCGCATGGCCGCCGCCCGGGCCGGCCTGGCTGCTGCCGCTGACGCCGCTGGCGTGGTCGAGGCCCAGGCGGCCGGGGCCGGGTACGCGCTTCCCGAACAGGGCGCGGCGGCTGCGGGCGACCCGGCCGCAGCAGGTGTCGGTCCGGACGCGGGCCAGGCGGCCGCCGCCGAGGCCGGGGCCGTAGCCGCCCCGGAAGCGGTTGCGCCCCCGGCTTCGCAACCCGGGCCTGCCGTGGACGGCTCCGCGCAGGGCGGTGAGCCAGCCGGTGCTGCCCCTGAGCCTTCCGTGCCGGACGCCTCCCCCGGACAGGGTCCGGCGGTAGCTGCGGGGCAGGCCGTGGCATCGGCTCCCGCTCCTGAGACCGGCCAGATCCCTGAAGCGGCCCCGTTCCCCGAGGCTGCCGCCGCCCCGGAGTTCGCCGTCGTCACCGCGCCCGAGGCCGCCGGCGGAGAGACCCCCGCCCAGGGACAGGACGCTGCCGCTCACGCACTCGACGTAGCAGCCCCGGAGGCCGCTGCGCAGCTGCCGGCAGCGGACGTTGCTCCCGCGGCAACCGCGCCGGGTCCGGGGACGCCCGCCCCCGAGGCCGCCGCGCCGGAGCCGGACGTCACCGCCAACGAGGCTCTGCCGGAGGTTCCGACGGCACCTGACGCCGCGCCGGGCGTGCAGGAGTCCGAAGTGACGGCGCAGCAGCCCGCCACTCCCGGCCCTGACCCCGAAGCCCCGGGCCAGGTCACCGCTGCCCTGGCTGCCGAGCCGGTCGGCGAGGAAGCGGCCGCTCCCTCCGCCGAGTCCGTCGCCACCCCTGCCCCGGCCCCGTCCGCCGAGTCGGTTGCGACTCCTGCCCCGGCCCCGTCCGCCGAGTCGGTTGCG
>NZ_JBHVCP010000017.1:0-9054 GCF_042803315.1 Streptomyces sp. NPDC057424 | reverse complement strand
GTTGCGACTCCTGCCCCGGCCCCGTCCGCCGAGTCGGTTGCGACTCCTGCCCCGGCCCCGTCCGGCGAGACCGTCGCTGCCCCGGCACCAGACCCGGTAGCCCAGGCCGCGGTGCCTGCCGACGCCGAACCCGACCCCGCCGCGCCGGCCGCGCCCACCGCGCCGGAGACGGCTGCGCCGGAGACCGCCCCGGAGGCGACCGCGCCGGCTCAGCCCACCGAGGCAGCGGCTCCTTCCGAGGCGATGGCGCCCACCCGGACCCCCGCACCCGCTCAGGCACCCGAGGAACCCGTGCCCGGCCCCGCCGCCGAAGCATCAGCCCAGGCTCAGGCCCCCGAGTCGGTCACAGCCGTCGCCCCCGGCGCCGCCACCGATGCCGGCGAGCCCGGCCCCACCTCCGAGGGAACCGCCCCCGGCACGCCAGCACCCACCGAGGACGTCACCGTCGTACGTCCCGCTCCGGCCGCGGACGAGCAGGCGGGGCAGCCCGTGCAGGGCCCGCAGCAGGCCCGGCCGGGGTCGCCCGAGACGCTGGAGCCCCCCGCGCCCGCGGCCACCGTCCCGGCTCCCCGCGACGGCGACGCCGAACTCGCTCAGAACGCCGACGACCTGGACACCCGGGCCGCCGAACAGGAAGACCTGGCGGACCAGGAACGCCGAGAAGAGAGTGCGGCCGCAGTGGCAGAAGCCCGACAGTCCAGCGGCCCCGCGGCCCCCGGCTACGACCCCGCCGAACGCGAGGCCGTCCTGAAGGTCATGCGCGAACGCCGCGACATCCGCAACGGCTTCCGCAGCGACCCGATCCCGCACGAGGTGCTGCTGCGCGTCCTGGAGGCCGCCCACCACGCGCCCTCCGTCGGCCACTCGCAGCCCTGGGACTTCGTCGTCATCCGCTCCGCCGACACCCGGCGCGCGATGCACGAACTGGCCATGCGCCAGCGCGACGCCTACGCGAAGTCGCTGCCCAAGGGCCGGGCGAAGCAGTTCAAGGAACTGAAGATCGAGGCCATCCTCGACACGCCGGTGAACATCGTGGTCACCGCCGACCCGACCCGCGGCGGCCGTCACACCCTCGGCCGCCACACCCAGCCCCAGATGGCGCCGTACTCGGCCGCCCTGGCCGTGGAGAACCTCTGGCTCGCCGCCCGCGCCGAGGGCCTCGGCGTCGGCTGGGTCAGCTTCTTCGACGAGCGCGAGATGGTCCGCGCCCTCGGCCTGCCCGAGCACCTGGAGATCATCGCCTACCTGTGCGTCGGCTATGTCGACGAGTTCCCGGACGAGCCCGAGCTGTTGCAGGCCGGCTGGTCCAAGCGCCGCCCGCTGTCCTGGGTCGTGCACGAAGAGACATACGGCCGCCGTGCCCTGCCCGGAGAGGAACCCCACGACCTGCTCGCCGAGACCGTCGCGCAGATCCGCCCGCTGGACGCCAAGGCGCTCGGCGAGGCGTGGGAGCGCCAGAAGCGTATGACCAAGCCGGCCGGTGCGCTGGGCATGCTGGAGATCATCTCCGCGCAGCTGTCCGGCCTGTCCCGCCAGTGCCCGCCGCCCATCCCGGAGCCCGCGGCCGTCGCGATCTTCGCGGGCGACCACGGTGTGCACGCCCAGGGCGTTACCCCCTGGCCGCAGGAGGTCACGGCCCAGATGGTGGCCAACTTCCTGGGCGGCGGTGCCGTCTGCAACGCCTTCGCCACCCAGGTCGGTGCCGAGGTCTGCATCGTGGACGTGGGCGTCGCCGCCGACCTCCCGGCCACCCCGGGCCTGCTGCCCCGCAAGATCCGCGCCGGTACGTCCGACATGACGACCGGTCCCTCGATGACCCGCGAGGAGGCCAGGCAGGCCATCGAGGTCGGCATCGAGACCGCCCGCGACCTGGTCGCCGCCGGCAACAAGGCCCTGCTGACCGGCGAGATGGGCATCGCGAACACGACCGCCTCCGCCGCCCTGATCTCCGTCTTCACGGGGGCGGACCCGGCGGAGGTCACGGGCCGGGGCACCGGCATCAACGACGAGACCCTCGCCCGCAAGACCGAGGTCGTCCGCCGCGCCCTGGAACTCCACCAGCCGGACCCGGCCGACCCGATCGGCGTGCTCGCCGCGATCGGCGGCTTCGAGCACGCGGCCATCGTCGGTCTCCTCCTCGGCGGCGCCTCCCTGCGCACGCCGGTGATCCTGGACGGCGTCAGCGCCGGCGCCGCCGCCCTGGCCGCCCGCGCGATCGCCCCCGAGGTCCTGGCCGCGTGCATCGCGGGTCACCGCAGCGCCGAGCCGGGCCACGTCGCCGCCCTCAACAAGCTGGGCCTGCGCCCCCTGGTCGACCTCGACCTCCGCCTCGGCGAGGGCACCGGCGCCCTGCTCGCCCTCCCGCTGGTCCAGAGCACGGCCAGGGCGATGCACGAGGTGGCGACGTTCGATTCGGCAGGAGTGACGGAGAAGTAGGGCTGTCCTCGTCGACGTAGCTCCGTGGGCGGGCCTTCCGCAGGACGGACCGCCCGCCCACGGACCGCCCACCGGTGGACAGGCGGGATGCCCAGCCACTGGACCACCCGCGCCGCCCTCACTCCTGCCCATTAAAATCCGCACGTCAGGGCACTGAACACCGCCGCAACAGGAGCCGCACCTCATGGCCGAACACCCCGCCTACCCCGTAGGCCTCCGCCTCACCGGCCGTCGCGTGGTCGTCCTCGGTGGCGGCCAGGTCGCCCAGCGCCGCCTCCCGGCACTGATCGCGGCGGGCGCGGACATCCTCCTCGTGTCACCCGAGGCCACCCCCTCGGTCGAGGCCATGGCGGACGCCGGCGAGATCACCTGGCGCAGGCGCCCGTACGAGGAAGGCGACCTCGCGGAAGCCTGGTACGCCCTGATCGCCACCAGCGACCCCGAGGCCAACACCGCCGCCTCGGCCGAAGCGGAGCGCCACCGCGTCTGGTGCGTCCGCTCCGACGACGCCGACCGGGCGACGGCCTGGACCCCGGCCACCGGCCACAGCGAGGGCGTCACGGTCGCCGTCCTCACCACCGACGCCAGAGGGCGCGACCCCCGCCACACCGCCGCCATCCGCGACGCGGTCGTCGAGGGCCTGCGCGACGGCACGCTGGTCGCCCCGCACCACCGCACCCGCACGCCCGGAGTCGCCCTGGTCGGCGGCGGCCCCGGCGATCCGGACCTGATCACCGTGCGCGGCCGCCGCCTGCTGGCCGAGGCCGACGTGGTCATCACCGACCACCTCGGCCCGCGCGATCTGCTCGCCGAGCTGTCCCCGAGCGTCGAGGTGATCGACGCGGCGAAGCTGCCCTTCGGCAGGTTCATGGCCCAGGAAGCCATCAACGAGGCCCTGATCGAGTACGCCCGGAAGGGCAAGTCGGTCGTCCGGCTCAAGGGCGGCGACCCCTTCGTCTACGGGCGCGGCATGGAGGAGGTCCAGGCGCTGGCCGAGGCCGGCATCCCGTGCACGGTCGTGCCGGGCATCTCCAGCTCCATCTCGGTCCCGGGCGCCGCCGGCATCCCGGTCACCCACCGGGGCGTCGCCCACGAGTTCACCGTGGTCAGCGGCCACATCGCCCCCGACGACGAGCGTTCCCTGGTCGACTGGCCGTCCCTGGCCAAGCTGACCGGCACCCTGGTGATCCTCATGGGCGTCAGCACGGTCGGCAAGGTCGCCGAGACGCTCATCGCCCACGGCAAGTCCCCGGACACACCCGTCGCCCTGGTCCAGGAAGGCACGACGGCCGGCCAGCGCCGCGTCGACGCCACTCTCGCGACGGTCGCGGAGACCGTGCGCACCGAGGACGTGAAGCCCCCGGCGGTGATCGTCATCGGAGCGGTCGTGCAGGTCGGCCCCACGCCCCCCGCGCCCCGGAGGTAACCCCGGGTAACGCAACCCGTACCGAGCCGTTGGCACCGCACCCAGGACAAGGCAGTATCACCCTGTGGCCGATCTCATCACCGTCGAGGATCCCGACGACCCGCGTCTGCGCGACTACACCGGCCTGACCGACGTGGAACTGCGCCGCAAGCGCGAACCCGCCGAGGGCCTGTTCATCGCCGAGGGCGAGAAGGTCATCAGAAGGGCCAAGGAAGCGGGCTACGAGATGCGGTCCATGCTGCTCTCGGCCAAGTGGGTCGACGTCATGCGCGACGTCATCGACGAACTCCCCGCCCCGGTCTACGCCGTCAGCCCGGAGCTCGCCGAGCAGGTCACCGGCTACCACGTGCACCGGGGCGCGCTCGCCTCCATGCAGCGCAAGCCCCTGCCCACGGCCGCCGACCTGCTCCGGAGCGCCCGGCGCGTCGTCATCATGGAGTCGGTCAACGACCACACCAACATCGGCGCCATCTTCCGCTCGGCCGCCGCCCTCGGCATGGACGCGGTCCTGCTCTCCCCGGACTGCGCCGACCCTCTCTACCGCCGCAGCGTGAAGGTCTCCATGGGCGCGGTCTTCTCCGTCCCGTACGCCCGGCTGGACTCCTGGCCCAAGGGCCTGGAGTCGGTCCGCGAGGCGGGCTTCACCCTCCTCGCGCTCACCCCCGACGAGAAGGCCCGGCCCCTCGACGAGGCCGCCCCTCACACCATGGACCGCGTGGCTCTCATGCTCGGCGCCGAGGGCGACGGCCTGTCCACCCAGGCCCTGGTCGCCGCCGACGAGTGGGTCCGCATCCCCATGTCCCACGGCGTCGACTCCCTCAACGTGGGCGCGGCCGCCGCCGTGGCCTTCTACGCCGTGGCCACCGGCCGGCCCCAGGTCTAGGGGGCTCCTGATGGAGCAGCGCGAGGCCGTGGTCGCCGTGCTCCTGCGCGGCGAGCGCCTGCTCGCGATCCGGCGCGGTCCGGGGGTCGCCCGCCCCGGCTACTGGCAGCCCCTCAGCGGCAAGGTCGAGCCGGGCGAGTCCCAGGAGCAGGCGGTCGTCCGGGAGGTCCGCGAGGAGGTCGGCCTCACCGTCGTACCGGAGGCGAAGGTCTGGGAGTCGGAGACCGACGACCACCGCTTCCGCCTCCACTGGTGGACCGCCCGCGCAGACACGGGCGAGGTGGTCCCCGACCCGCAGGAGGTCGCCGAGGCCCGCTGGGTGACCCCGCAGGAGTTCCTGGGCCTGGACCCGGTCTTCGCCGGCGACCGTGAGTTCTTCGAGCGGATCCTGCCGGAGCTGTGACACCCCGCTGACCGGCCCGCCCTCGACCTGCGACCGGAGCCCTACGGCTCGAAGCCCCGCTGGTCCTGGTCCTGCTGGACGTGCTCCTGCCGTCCGCCGTCGCCGCCGAGTCCCCGCGCCGGGCCCTGACAGGCCTGCACGAGTGCGATCCCGACCGCCACCAGCAGCGTCACGACGACGAACACGAACAGCCGCTGCCGTAGCAACCGCGGATTGGCGGGCCGCAGCCGGGTCCCCGTGTTCCGGGACCCCGGACGCCCGGTGCCGCTGTGCGGGGCGGGGCGGCTGCCGCGGCCCGACCGCGTGCCGTTGCCCCCGGTGGACGTCGGCCGCGACCCGGACCGCGACGGGGTGCCGCCGCGCGAGGCACCGGGCCCGCGCACCGCAGACCTGCCGCGGTTCCCGCCTCCGGTCGCCCGGTTCCCGCCCCGCGTGCCGGTCCCGCCCTGGGAGGCCGAGCCGTCCGGCGGCGGATGGCCGTCCCGGGACGGCGCGGAACCCTGCGGCGGGGGAGCGCCCCGGCCCCGCTGGGCCCCGGACGCCCCGGCACCCTGCTGTCCCTGCGGGCGCCGGGTGCGCTCGGGGTAGGTGTCGGCGAGCCGTTCGGTCTCGGCACCGCGTGGCGCGGGCGGCCGGACGCCGGCGAGGTCCTGCGACTCCCGGGCTGCGATCTCCTTGAGCCGCAGCGACAGTTGGAGCGTGCTGGGCCGTTCCTCGGGGTCCTTCGCCAGACACGCCCGGACGAGCGGTGCCAGCGCGTCGGGCACGCCGTGCAACTGCGGCTCCTCGTGCACGACGCGGTACAGCATCACCTCGGAACTGCCGTGCCCGAAGGGCGAGTCGCCCATCGAGGAGTACGCGAGCGTGGCGCCGAGCGAGAACACGTCCGTGGCCGGTGTGACGGCGGCCCCGCGTACCTGTTCCGGCGCGAGGAAGCCGGGGGAGCCGACCGCCGTGCCCACGTGGGTGAGCGTCGAGGCGCCGGTGGCCCAGGCGATGCCGAAGTCGATGATCCGCGGCCCCTTTGGGGACAGCAGGATGTTGGACGGCTTCAGGTCCCGGTGCACCACCCCTGCCTCGTGCACCGCGACCAGACCCTCCGACAGGGCGGCACCGACGGCCGCGACGTCGGCCGCGCCGAGCGGTCCCTCGACCGCGACCTTGTCGTGGAGGGAGGGGCCGGGCACGTACTGCGTGGCGAACCAGGGGCGGTCCGCGTCGAGGTCGGCGGCCACCAGCCGGGCCGTACAGCCGCCGCGGATCCGCCGGGCCGCCGAGACCTCACGGGCGAACCGCGAGCGGAACTCCTGATCCTCCGCCAGGTCGGGACGGATGACCTTGAGCGCGACCCGCTGCCCCTTCTTGTCGGAGCCCAGGTAGACCACGCCCATCCCGCCCGCGCCGAGCCGTCTGTGAAGCTTGAACGAGCCGACGACGCGCGGGTCCTCGCGCCTCAGGCGCATCATCGCCATGTTCATCCCCGCTGCCCGGTCCTGTGACGAGCCACAGCTTACGTTTCCACGGCCGCCCGCGCGCAGAGGCCGCGCCCTCTCGGAGTGATGGATTGTCAGTGGTGGGTGGGAGACTCGAAAGGTGGTCAGGGAGGGCGCGCAGAGGCGGACTTCGCGTGGCAGGTGATCCCAACCACCCGACGCAGAAGGGGGATTGGTCCTGTGAAGGGTGATCGCGTGGAGATAGTCGTGGACGCGGGGGACACGACGCGCACGTACGAGGTGGTGGCGAGCCGGGCGGGCCGCAGGGTGGAGACGGCGGTGCGCCGAGGTGTCGTGGAAGTGAGCGAAGTCACCCGTAGCGGGACGGTCGTACGTACCGCCCGCTTCATGGCGAATCGGGTGCTGGCCTTGGTGGAACAGCCGGTTCCGCGCGAGGAGAGCTCGGACAAAGAGGGGTGATCCGGGCGCCCCGTCGGGGAAGACCCTGAGACCCGCGCCCCCGTCTCCACCCAGGGGAGTACGTCGCAGGTGGCGGCTCATCCTCCGGGAGGCCCGGCAATCGGTACGAGGGCATGACGCCGAGGGAGGGCCGGACCTCTAGATTTGAGGTCAAGCGGCGGGTGCAGCACTCGTCCCCCGAGGTCAGACGCCCGCCGCTGCCAACGACAACGGAGAACGGTCAGGAGAGGGACCATGGCCCAGACGGCTCCGCGGACGCTGCTCCGCGAGGAGGGACGCAAGGTGTACACCGCCGCGTTCCGCCCCGGCCGCCAGGGCCGTCGCCACCCGGTGGTGGCGACGCTGATGGCCCTTCCCCTGGCGGTCCTGCTCCTCCTCGTCTTCGACGGGTGGGAGACAGTGGCCACACAGGCGTCGTCCGTGGGAGAGATGCTGGGGCGCTGAGCGGCGACCCCCAGGCCCGGAAGAGCGGTCCGGGCGGGGACATCCCGACCATGAAACCCCGTGGGGACGGGGGTGCGGCGGACGGCACATGATGCCGGCGCAGCTGGGGAGCTGCGCCGGCATTGCTTTGTCTCGCGGGCGCCGAGCACCTGGAACAGGCAGTTCCGTGCGGCAGGGCCCCCGTCTGCACGTACTCTCGCCCGGTGAACTCCGTCCCCGGCCCACTCCTGGTCGACCTCGCCGCCAAGGCCCGAGCCGCGGCCCACGCACGCTCATCGGCCTGTCCCTGCGGCGCGGCCACGCTCGCCGACCGCCCCGACGGTCTGGTGGTGCGGCACGCGGACACCGTCGCGAAGGCCCACCCCCCGGGCATCGACCCGGCCGACCTCACCAGCCGCCTCGCCCTCGCCACCCGCCACCCCGGCATCCTCCTGCCCCCACTGCACCCCACGCCGGTCGACCTGCACGGCCGCCTGGTGACGTTCTGGCCCTACGGCACACCCGTGGACCCCGACGACCCGGACGCCGCGCCCTGGGAATCCGCCGCCACCCTCCTCGCTCGCCTCCACCGCACCCCCGTTTCGGAGGACCTGCCCGTCATGCGCGGCCCCGCCAAGGCGGCCCGGGCCGTCGCCCGGCTCCGCGAGACCGGCCCGCACCCCGCGGTCGCGCCCGTCCTTCGCGCCTGGGCCACCCTCCCGCCCTGGGCCCGGGCCGAGGCCCCGATGCCGCACCCCGGCACCCTCTGCCACGGCGACCTCCACCTGGGCCAGCTCATACGTCACCCCGCCGCCGACGGCCCCTGGCTGCTGATAGACGTGGACGACCTCGGCGTCGGCGTCCCCGGCTGGGACCTCGCCCGCCCCGCCGCCTGGTACGCCTGCGGCCTGCTCCCGCCCGGCGAGTGGACCCGGTTCCTCACCGCCTACCGGGAGGCCGGCGGCCCCGCCGTCCCCGCCGAGGGTGATCCCTGGCCCGCCCTCGACGTGCCTGCCCGCGCCCTCACCGTCCAGACCGCGGCCCGCGCCGTCGCCAAGGCGGTCTCGGCCGGCCGCCCGCTGGACGAGGTGGAGCGGTCGGTCGTGGACGTCTGTGACCGAATGGCTACCGTCCCGCCGCAGTTGGCGCAGGAGCACGCGAAGTAGGGTGCAACCGACCACAGCGGGACAGAGTCTGTCCTGGCGAGATGTGAAGCAGGACCGACCGGCGAGGAGTTGAACGACCATGCAGTGTCCGAAGTGCCGTGCGCCGATGCACACGTACAACCGCAACGGTGTCCAGATCGAGCAGTGCAGTGGCTGCCGAGGGATCTTCCTCGACTACGGCGAGCTGGAGTCGCTGACTCGCCTGGAGGCCCAGTGGTCCCAGGCTGCCCCGCCGCCCCCACCCGCCCCGCAGGCCTACCCGGCGCCTCCGGCCCCCGCCTGGGGCGCCCCGCACGGCGGCCACGGTCATCACGGCCATCACGGCCACCGCAACAAGGGCTTCGGGCGCATGCTGTTCTCCTCCTGAACCGAGACAGCACAGGAGCCCCCGGCCGCAAACGGCC
>NZ_JBHVCP010000016.1:67883-133847 GCF_042803315.1 Streptomyces sp. NPDC057424 | reverse complement strand
GGCGGACACCTGGGGTGTCCGCCCGCTCCGCCCGCCCTGCGAGGGCTGTTCTACTCGGTCTTCACCTTGATGGAGCCGTCCTCGATGCCCTGCTTCGCCTTGTCCACGGCCTCCTTGAGGCCCTCGACCTTGGCGAACTCCGGGTTCGACTCGGACAGGCCGACGCCGTCGACCTTCAGGTCGAAGGTCTGCGTGCCGGTCAGCGGCTTGCCGTCCTCGACCGAATTGGACAGCGCGTAGACCGCGCCGCCGACGTCCTTGAGCGCGGACGTGAGGATGTAGTCCTTGTACGGGGCGAGAGCGGCCTGCTTGTACTGGTCGGAGTCGACACCGATCGCCCAGGCCTTCGCCTTGGCGGCGGCCTCGATGACGCCCTGGCCGGACAGACCGGCGGCCGCGTAGAGCACGTCGGCCTTCCTCTCGATCTGGCCCTCGGCGGCGGCCTTGCCCTTGTCGGGGCTGGAGAAGCCACCCTCCTCGGCCGTCTGGGTCAGGTACTGGGACAGCACCTTCACGCCGGGCTTGGTGTCCTCCACTCCCTGCTTGTAGCCGGCCTCGAACTTGTGGATCAGCGGGATGTCCACACCGCCCACGAAGCCGACGACATCGCTCTTCGTGGCCTTGGCGGCGGCCACACCGGCGAGGTACGAGGCCTGCTCCTCGGCGAAGACGAGGGAGGCGACGTTCTCGCCCTCGACCACGGAGTCCACGATGCCGAAGGTGGTGTCCGGGTACTTGGAGGCCACGGCCTTCATCGCCGGGCCGTAGGCGAACCCGACACCGATGACCGGGTTGTAGCCCTGCTTGGCCAGCGAGGCGAGGCGCTGCTCCTTGTCGGCGTTCGTCTCGCCCTCGGTCGGCTCGATGTCGGCCGTCTTGTAGCCGAACTCGTCCTTGGCCTTCGTCAGGCCGGCGTAGGCGGCGTCGTTGAAGGACTGGTCGCCCTTGCCGCCGACGTCGTACGCGATGGCGACGCCGCGGTCGCTGCTGTCGCTGTCGCCGCTGTCGCTGCTGGTACCGCCGCAGGCCGTGGCGACGAGCCCGAGCGACGCGACCCCCACCGCGACACGGGTCAGTTTGGAAATCCGACGCATCTGAAGTTCCCCATTCTCCAAAGCCCCGCAGTGGGTGCTCGGTTCGGCGCACATTAACGCGCGTAGACACTCATGGGAACGGTTCGCCGCGGGGCCGTTATCCATTCGTGCCGATGGCCGGTTACGCCCTTGTGAACCACGGGATCGAACGGGGTCGAAAGGTGTACTCGGGAATACGGCGCGTGCCTACCTCGCCACGCGCACCAGGCTGCCGTGAGGCTGCGCCGCTCGCAACCGGAGGCGCCGACGGGTGCCGCCGGGCTGCCTCCGGGGGCCAGGGGGTGCTGCCGCCCGGGCCGGGCAGGGGTGTCGCCGCCCGGGCCGGCCGGGCCGGGGCAGGGGTGTCGCCGCCCGGGCCGGCCAGGGGGCTCGGGGGTGTCGCCGCCGGGGCGGCCGGTGGGGGCTCGGGGTCGTCGCCCCCGTGCGGCGCGTCGTGGCTGGTCGCGCGGTTCCCCGCGCCCTCAAAGAGGTGGGCTTTCCCCGCGCCCCCAAGAAGGTGGGATCTCCCCGCATCCCCGGGAGGGCGGGGCCTCCCGCGCCCCCGGAATGGGGCCCTAGCGCAGGCCGTTGACCAGGGCCGCAGCCGTGAAGAGTTCCACGCCGACCGTGATGGCCGACTCGTCGACGTCGAAGTCGCCCTGGTGGAGGTCGCGGACGTGCCGTTCTCCGGGAATGCGGACGCCCAGGCGGGCCATGGCGCCGGGGACGTGCTCCAGGTACCAGGAGAAGTCCTCGCCGCCGAGGCTCTGCTCGGTGCCCTCGACGGACTCGACGCCGCGCCGGGCGATCATGGCGTCGCGCAGCAGTTCGGTGACGCCGGGCTCGTTGACGACGGGTGGGACACCGCGCACGTAGTTGATCTCCGACTTGGCGCGGTGCAGGTTGGCGATCTCGTCGATGGCCGCGACCACGACGTCGGGGGCCTGCCGCCATGCCTCGATGTCGAGGCAGCGCACGGTGCCGGAGAGCTCGGCGTGCTGCGGGATCACGTTCGGCGCGTGGCCCGACTCGACACGGCCCCAGGTGATGGCGAGCCCGCTGCGGCTGTCGAAGCGACGCCCGACCAGCGCGGGCACGTCGGTGACGACGCGGGCCGCGGCGGTGACCAGGTCGGTCGTGAGGTGGGGGCGGGCGGTGTGGCCGCCCGGGCCGTCGAGGCCGATCTCCAGCCGGTCGCAGGCGGAGGTGATGGGGCCCTCGCGGAGCCCGATCCTGCCCGCGTCCACGCGGGGGTCGCAGTGCACGGCGATGATCGCGCCGACGCCTTCCAGCGCTCCGCACTTGATGGCGTCGGCGGCGCCGCCCGGCAGCACCTCCTCGGCGGGCTGGAAGATCAGCCGGACCGGGCGGGGCAGGGCTCCCTGCCGGTGCAGCTCGGCGAGGACGAGGCCGGCGCCGAGGACGACGGTGGTGTGCACGTCGTGGCCGCAGGCGTGCGCGCGGTCGGGCACGGTCGAGCGGTACGGGCACTCCGCCTTGGTGTCCGGAATGGGCAGGCCGTCGATGTCGGCCCGCAGGGCGAGCATGCTGGGACCACCCTCCCACTGCTCGCCCTCCACACCGATGTCACAGACGAGTCCGGTCCCTACGGCGAGGACGCGCGGCTTGAGGCCGGCCCGCTCGAGCCGCTCCTTGATCGCGGCGGTCGTGCGGAACTCCTGGTTGCCGAGCTCCGGGTGCATGTGCATGTCGCGTCGGAACGCGATGAGCTCGGCCCGCAGAGCGTCGGGCAGTGCACCGGGAAGTGCGGCTCCCCCGGGAAGATCGACCTCGGACTCCAGTGACATCAGTTGCTTCACCCTCTGAAGGGTAGGGCGCCGAGGCGGTTTTCCGACCCTGGATCAACAAAACTTCAACCCGAAAGGGGAAGAAAATATGACCGCCGGGCGCATAGCTATCAACTGAGATGGGTACAATCGCCTGCCATTTGGGCCGGGCCGGTCCACCCATCCCCCAGAGTGTGACTTCGACCACACGTGCGTCACGACTCCGGTATCCATCCATCCTCTCCACGGATACCACGCCCTGCGCGGCGAACACGGGCTTGTTCGTCTGCCGGACGAGCGCCCCACTAGTCTGCGCCCCGTGCGCGCCCCCGATTTCCTACAGTCCACGCAGGCCTCGTACGACGCCATCGCCGAGGCCTACGCCGCCGAGCACCCCGACAGTCTGGCCGGGAGACCGCTGGAGCGGGCGCTGCTGACCGCCTTCGTGGAGCTGGTCCGGGCGGCCGGGACGGCCGGGCGACCACCGGTCGCGGACGTCGGCAGCGGCCCGGGGTACGTGACGGCGCGGCTGCACGAGGCCGGGCTGCCGGTGTTCGGGGTCGACGCGTCGCCCCGCATGGTGGCCCTGGCCCGCCGGGCGCACCCGGAGCTGCGCTTCCACGTCGGCTCGATGACGGCGCTGGACCTGCCGGAGGAGACGCTGGGCGGCATCGTCGCGCTGTATTCGATCATCCATGTGCCGGACGATCATCTGCCGTCCGTCTTCGCCGGGTTCCGCCGTGTCCTGCTGCCGGGGGCACCGGTGCTGCTCGGCTTCCAGTCCGGGGACGAGGACGGGCACCAGCGCCTGACCGAGCGCTACGGGCAGAAGATCGCGCTCGACTGCTACTGGCGCACTCCGGACACGGTCGCCGGGCACCTCGAAGAGGCGGGCCTGGAGGTGTACGCCCAGGTGCTGCGCGCGCCCCAGGGTGAGGAGAGGATGCCGCGCGCCTTCCTCCTGGCCCGCAGACCGACGCCCGCGCCCCGTCCGGTGCTTTCCGGCCAAGCGGTCGCGGCTAGGTAGAACTACCGAAGCCCTCACGCCCGGCCCGCCGGTAGAAACGAGCCTCGTCGGTCGCGGAGTGGTGGAAGGACGTTCGCATGCCCCTGCCTGGTCATTCGGTTCACAGTGCGCTGGCCACCAGCCTGGACGCGGCCCCCGGACAGCGGGTGCTCGACCTGGGGTGCGGGACCGGCGGGACGCTCCAGGCCGTGGCGTCGAGAGCACCCGGTGCGGTGCTGTACGGCTGTGACGTGGACCCCGGCACGGTGGCGGCCGCGCGCGCCCTGCTGGGGGCGGCCGCCGAGATCGAGGTGCACGACCTCGACAAGCCCACCCGGTACCCGGCCGGGAGCATGGACGGGGTGGTCTGCCACGACGTCCTGGAGTTCCTGCGCGACCCGGGGGCGCTGATCGACGAGGTGGCCCGGCTGCTGCGGCCGGGTGGGAGGGCGGTGATCTCGCACACCGACTACGACGCCCTGGTGATACGCGCCGGTGACCCGGAGCTGACCCGGGCCGTCTGCCACGGGTGGGCGGAGTTCCCGGAGGAGTGGATGCGGTTCAGCGACGCGTGGATGGGACGCAAGGCCGCCTCACTGGTACGGAAGAGTCTGCTGCGGCTCGAACGGGTCGACACCCACGTGACGGTGTGCACCGAACTGGCCGGGTTCGCCCGGCACCGCGTCGACCAGATCGCCACGGCCCTGCGCGAGCGCGCCCTCCGCGGGACGGGCCCGTTGCCGGCCGCCGAGATCGACGCGTGGACGGGTGCCGTGGAACGGGCCGCCCGGGACGGGGAGTTCTTCTACGCGGAGACCGCCTTCCTCGTCCGGGCGACCCTCGCCCACGACCCCGCCCTCGCCCCCGCCGTGACGAGTGCCGGAGCCGTCGGGGCATGACCGCCGTCGCGCCCGCATCGCCGCGCGTGCCCCCGGCCCGCGCCGCGGCACCCGCGCTGGCGGCCACCGTCTGCGCCATGGTCAGCGTGCAGACCGGGGCCTCCCTCGCCGTGCTGCTCTTCGACCGGGTGTCGCCCGCCGGGACCGCCTGGCTGCGACTGAGCTGCGCGGCCGTGCTGCTGCTCCTGTGGACCCGGCCGCGGATCGGCCGTCTCCCGCGCCGTGACCTCGGTGCGGCGGCGGCGCTGGGCGGGGCGAGCGCGGTGATGACCCTGTGCTCGTTCCAGGCGATCGACCGGCTGCCCCTGGGAACGGTCAGCGCGGTGGAGTTCGCGGGGCCGCTGCTCGTCGCGGTGGCGGGTTCGCGGCGGCGCGCCGACCTGTGCTGGCCGCTGCTCGCGCTGGTCGGGGTGCTGCTGCTCACCCGGCCCTGGGAGGCGTCCGCGGACTGGCCGGGCATCGGGTTCGCGCTCGGTGCCGCGGCGGGGCTGGCGGGCTACATCCTCCTGACACAGCGCGTCGGCGACCGGCTGCCGGGGCGGCAGGGCGTCGCGCTGGCCACCGCCGCGGCCGCCCTGTGCACCGGCGTGGTGGCAGGTGGCCGGGCGGAGGCGGACTGGTTCGACCCGGGGCTGCTGGCGGTCACGGCCCTGGCCGCGGTGCTGCTGCCGATCCTCCCGCACCTGCTGGAGCTGTTCGCACTGCGCCGGCTGACGGCGGGGGCGTTCGGAACGCTGATGAGCCTGGAGCCGGCGGTCGCGACCGGCATCGGTTTCGTCGTGCTGTCCCAGACGCCGGACGTGCTGCAGGCGGTCGGCGTGGCCCTGGTCTGTGTGGCGGGAACAGCGGCGTGCCGCAGCGGTGCGCGCGACGCGCCGCCCCCGCTCCCGCCCGCGGACCAGCCCACCGCCGGACCTCTCCCGCCGGGCCCGAAGGGCTGAGGGCCCGGTCGCCGGAACCTCGGAGCGTCACCGTCCCCCCTCGGTGACCCGTCACCCTTCACCCTTCACCCGTCACCCGGCCCCCGGCCGTCTCCGCCCCCGTCCTCCGGAACGGAGCGGACGTACCAGGCCACGGCCTCCGCGCGGTTGCGCACGCCCAGGCGGGTCAGCAGCTGGGCCACGTGGGCGTTCACCGTGCGGACGCTGAGGCGCAGTTCCGTGGCGATCTCCCGGTCCGTGCGGCCCTCGGCGAGGCGGGCGATCACCTCGCGCTGGCGGGGTGTCAGCGCGAGCGCCGGTAACGGGCGCGGTTCCGCTCCGGTGTGCCGCGCGGGGCGGTGGGCCGCGCGCAGGCGCGCGATCTCGTCGAGGCAGGGCCGCGCTGCCATCGGCGCGGCGATCCGTTCGGCCTCGTCGAGCAGGACGGCGGCGTGATCGTCGCCCGGCCGGTGGCAGGCCGCGCGGCCCAGCAGGGCGTGGACCAGACGGGCGCGGGCGTGGGTACGGCGGAACACCCAGATCGCGGTCTCCCAGTGCCCCGCCTCGTCCGGGTCCGGCGCGGACGGGCCCGTTCCGCCGGCCGCCCGGGCCACCTCCGCCCTCGCCACCGCCGCCACTCCGTCCGTCAGCTCGTACGGAGCGGCGACATGATGACGCACCCGGGCGAGGACGGCCTCCAGGGTCTCCAGCAGCCGGTGCGGCGCGCACTCGGGGTGCAGCATGGGCGGCCTGGCCCCGGTCGTCTGGGCCCGGATCGCGGAGGCGAGCGCGTCGACGACGTACAGTCCGCTGCTGGGCGGTGCCAGATGGCCGCGGGCCAGTTCGAGCGCGCGGCCGGTCAGCTCCTCGACGGCGGCGTGATCCCCGAGCCGGGCAGCGGCGGCCAGGGCGAGACTGAGCAGGTAGGCCTCGTGCAGCGGGCTGCTGGACGCCACCAGGCGGACGAACGGCGGGGCCGGGTCCGGTTCCCGGCCGCGCCAGGTCAGCAGCCAGCAGCGTACGAGGGTCTCCTCGACCTCGTTGAGGGAGCCGTGCGCCTCGCCCGGTGCGGGATCGCCGAGCAGCTCGTCGGCCTCGGTCCAGCGTCCGGCCTCGATCAGGTCCTCGATGAGCGCCAGCCGCAGGGTGTTGCCCTCCTCGGTGGCCGGCTCCCCGTGGTCGGCCGCGTAGGTCATGCCCGCGCCCCGGATGCGGGCGGCGTCGGCGACGTTTCCGGTCCGCAGGTAGGTGGCGCGGGCCTCGTTGAAGTAGGAGCGCACGACCAGGTGGTGGCGGCCGGACTCGATACCCAGGCGCCGGGCCCGCCGGGTGTGCCGCAGGGACTCGTCCAGGTTGCCGAGGGTGAGGGCGGCTTCCGCGACGATCGTGCTCACGAAGGTCTCCAGTGCGCCGTCACCGGCTGCGCGGGCCAGCTCGGCGGCTTCGGCCAGGGCCCGTACGCCGTCGTCGGTCCGGCCGCGCCGCAGCCGGGCGAGGCCGCCGGAGCACAGCACGCGGATCCGTTCCTGCGGCGGCGCGTCGGGGGCGAGCTCGGCGAGGGACTGCTCGAAGTAGTCGTGCTCCCAGCTGGTGCTTCCGGCGTCGAGGTAGCGGCCGAGGTGTTCCAGGAGGAGTGCACCGGAGTGTGCCGCCGTGCGCCCGGCCTCGGCCAGCGCCCGGACCGCGATCCGGTGCGCCTCGTCGGCCCGGCCCGAGAGGAAGGCGCGTTCGGCCTGTCTGCGGAGGGTCTCGGCTCGGGTCGGAGCGTCCTGGTCCTCGTGTCCGGCCGCTGCCACAGCCCGCCCTCTCCGCCGGCGTCTTCCCAGGTCAGAGGGTAGCAAGCCACGGCATGGTGCCCCTGGCCGGCCGGGTCGCCCCCGCCCGTCGATCCGGGACCTCAGACCGCCTGCACCGCTGACAGGCGGTGGACGTCCCGAGCCGTCCCCGTGACCCCCGACAGGAAGCCCTGGGCCCGCGGAGACGCGGTCTCGGTCAGCCACGCCGGGTCGATGTCGCAGACCGCGACACGTACCTCCGTGCCGGACAGGGCGAGGGGGAGGGTGTGGACGACCGTGGAGGGGAAACTGAGGATCGTGCGGCCGATGGGGCCGCGGCGGGCGATCAGTTCCAGGGGCAGCTCGGGGCGGACGATCTCCAGGCCCGTCTCGACCGCGAGGCGGTGGAGCTTGTCGGTGCTCTCGCGGCGGTGGGCGAAGTAGCGGGTGGCACCGTGGGCCCCGGCCAGGGCACGGACGGCCTCCAGGTAGCGGCCGTCGTCCACGACGCCGGTCTCCACCAGGGACGTGCCCACCATGTCGGCGCCCTTGGTGATGCGGGGCGGGCCGAAGCGGGCCCGGGTCCAGGCGAAGGTGTGGGCGGTGACCGTGACGCCCGCCGGGGTCTCCTCCATCGGCATGGAGGAGAAGATCTCGATGCCGCGGCTGCCGGAGGGGGCCAGGCGGCGGCGGGCGGCGGCCGACACCGGCGCGAAGATCACGTCCCGCGGGCCGGGGCGGCCGCCCTTGCGGTGCCAGCGCACCAGGCGTTCGCCCCGGGCCAGCTGCCCGACGAACTCCATCGTCGCCGTGCCGTCGTCGACGACGACCAGGTCTCGGGCGCGGGTGATCGTCAGCAGCAGCTGGACGTAGCGGGAGAAGGGGTCCCCCAGCACGATCCGGCCCGCTCTTCGGAGCAGGCCGGTCAGGCCGCCGACGGTCTGGAAGGGCGCGAGGGGCCCGCCCCGCGCCTCCTCCCAGCGGACCTGGTGCCCCTCGTCGCGGGCCAGCTCGGACATCCGCCGCAGCTGGCCGCGCGTCATCGGGTCGACGGGCGACAACACCACGAGGGTGAGCCCCACGCCGGGCGCATGCGCGTGCGCCCACTCCAGCACGTTGAGCAGCTGTACCGGGCTCTCGACGAAGGCGAGAGTGTGGGGGCCGGCGTTCCCGGCGCGGGGGCTCATCGACGTACGACCGTCCCGTCGTAAGGGGGGTGGTGGGGGTGGTGCGCTCAGACGCCGACCGGCTCGCCCGCCGCCGTGGCGATCTCCGCCTCGGCGACCACACCGGCGACGCGGCGCAGCTTCTTCATCGGGGCCAGCTCGGACTCGTAGACCTTCTTGACGCCGTCACCGAGGGAGGCCTCGATGGTGCGGATGTCGCGGACGAGGCGGGTGAGGCCCTGCGGCTCCACGGAGGCGGCCTGGTCCGAGCCCCACATGGCGCGGTCGAGGGTGATGTGGCGCTCGACGAAGGTGGCGCCGAGGGCGACCGCGGCGAGGGTGGTCTGCAGGCCGGTCTCGTGGCCGGAGTAGCCGATCGGGACGTTCGGGTACTCCTGCTGGAGGGTGTTGATGACGCGCAGGTTGAGCTCGTCGGCCTTCGCCGGGTAGGTCGACGTGGCGTGGCACATCAGGATGTTGTCGGAGCCGAGGACCTCGACCGCGTGGCGGATCTGCTTCGGCGTCGACATGCCGGTGGAGAGGATCACCGCGCGGTTGGTGCCGCGCAGGGCGCGCAGCAGCTCGTCGTCCGTGAGGGAGGCGGAGGCCACCTTGTGGGCGGGGACGTCGAACTTCTCGAGGAAGGCGACGGCCTCGGTGTCCCACGGGGAGGCGAACCAGTCGATGTTCTTCGACTTGCAGTAGTCGTCGATCGCGCGGTACTCGTCCTCGCCGAACTCCACGCGGTGGCGGTAGTCGATGTAGGTCATCCGGCCCCAGGGCGTGTCGCGCTCGATGTCCCACTGGTCGCGCGGGGTGCAGATCTCCGGGGTGCGCTTCTGGAACTTGACGGCGTCGCAGCCGGCCTCGGCGGCGGCGTCGATCAGCTTGAAGGCGTTCTCGAGATCGCCGTTGTGGTTGATGCCGATCTCACCGCAGACGTAGACCGGGCGGCCCGGGCCGACCTCGCGCGAACCGAACCGGCGGATACGGGAGTTGGTGCTCATGGCAGAGATGTCCTTACTTGGTGAGGGAATCGAGAGAGGGGCCGAGGATCCAGCTGGCGATCTCTCGGATCGCGCCGTCGCCACCGGGGACGGTGGTGACCGCGCGTGCGGCGCCGCGCACGACGTCGTGGGCGCTCGCGACCGCCACGGGCCAGCCCACGAGGGCGAAGCACGGGAGGTCATTGACGTCGTTGCCGACGTAGAGCACGCGCTCCGGCGCGATGCCCTGCTCCTCGCACCACTGCTTCAGCGCGAGGTCCTTGCGGTCGATGCCGTGCAGCACCGGGAGCTTGAGCTTCCGGGCCCGGGCGGCGACCACGGGGTTCTGTTCCGTGGACAGGATCAGCATCTTGAGGCGACCGCTCGCACGGAGGGCCGCGATACCGAGTCCGTCCCCGCGGTGCACGGAGACGAACTCCCGTCCGTCGGAGTCGACCAGCACCCGGTCGTCGGTCTGGGTGCCGTCGAAGTCGAGTACGACCGCGTCGATGTCGTCGGCGGTCGGAAGGGCGCCGGGGCGCTCCGCGTCGAAGAGCGGGGCGAGGGCCCGGGCGCGGGCGAGGTCGTGCGGGTCGTCGATCTCCAGCACGCGCGCCGGGTCCGTGCGGACCAGTTCGGTGCGGCCGAAGAAGCGGTGCCGGTGCTTGCGGAAGCCGGACGCCTCCATGGCGTAGGCGGCGCCGGTCTCCAGCAGGTCCTGGGGGCGGTCCTGGCGGCGGGGGCGGAAGGACTTGTCGTGGTTGACGCCGTAGCCGCCGCCGGCCGCGGCGTCGGTCTCCGTGACGGAGCCGGCCGCGACAGTGTCCTCGGCGTACTCCGCGTCCCGCCAGATGAACCCGTGGAAGGGCGCCACGGTCACCGCGGTGTCGGCGCCGTTCCCGGCGATCGCGCCGGCGACGCCGTCGATGTCCTCGCGGACGAGGAACGGGCTGGTGCACTGCACGAGCAGGACGACGTCCACCGGCGCCCCGTGCAGGGCCTCGTGGGCGTCCATGGCGTGCAGGACGGCGGCCTCGGAGGTGGCGGTGTCGCCGGCGATGGCGGCGGGCCGCAGCACGACCTCGGCGCCGGCCTCCCGGGCGGCGGACGCGATGGCCTGGTCGTCGGTGGAGACCACGACGTCCGTCACCAGCCGGGCCGACCGGCACTCGCGTACCGCCCGGGCCACCAGCGGGACACCGCCGACGGGCAGGAGGTTCTTCGCGGGCACACCCTTGGAGCCGCCGCGCGCGGGGATCACCGCGAGCACGCGGCGCACCGAGGCGCCTCGGCCCGCTTCCGGTTGGGACATGGGGTCTACTCCTTGGGCAGGGGTCTCGGGGCGGCTCACAGCTCGCCCATCCGCCGGATGACGGGCGCCACGCGCTGCACGCCGTGCCGGTAGGCGCCGCGCGCCGCCCGGCGCACGATCTGCCGGACCGGTCCGGGCTCGTTGCCGGCGGCGGGCGCACCGGGCAGCGGGGTGCCGTCCGGGCCGAGGTGGTGGCGGGCGAGGATCCCGGGCAGATAGCCGGGCGCGGTGACGGGGGTGTAGTACGGGGCCAGCGGGGGCAGGCCGCCGGGCCGGCCGAGCAGCCCGGCGATGCGTTTGCGTGCCGCGTCGAAGGCGGAGTCGTAGGAACCTCTCCCGGACTTCGTCCGGGACGTGCCCCCAGCCACGACGCCCTGCCGGGAGACCCACTCCTCGTCGGGGGCGGGCCGGTGCCCGGCGTCGAGCTGGTCCCAGGAGGCGAGGCAGCCGGAGCCCACGAAGTGGTGGTTGCCGAGGGCCTCACGGATACCGAGGTCGGTCAGCACGACGGTCGGGATACGGCGGTGCAGTGACTCCAGGGCGGCCGTGGAGCTGACCGTCACCAGCAGGTCGGTCCGGTCGAGGACCTCGCCCATGTTCCCGTAGACCAGGCGGAAGTTGGCCGGCGGATCGAGGCGCTGCGCCAGCTTCTGGTACGGCAGCTCCTCGATGTGGGTGGTGTGTTCGCCCGGCTTGGAGCGCAGCTTCAGCAGCACCTCGCGCTCGGGGTGCTTGCGGGCGTGCTGCACCAGCCGGTTCAGCAGGTACGTACGGTCCCTGCGGTTCTCCGGGACGGAGGGCTGGGCGGCGAAGACGACCGTGTACGGGTCGTGCTCGCCTTCGTAGGGTGCGCCGCCGAGGAACGGCAGGGCCACCTCGGTCACCGCGGAGGCGTCGGCGCCGACCCCTTCGTAGACGGCCCGGAAACGGTCCGCGTCCTGGCGGGAGTTGGCGAGGACGAGGTCCGCGCCGTGCCGCAGCAGCAGGCCGTCGGCGAGCTTCTCGTAGACGACACCGACGTAGCCGGTGACGACGACGGGCCGCGAGGCGCGGTTCTCCCAGACGCGTGCCAGGCCGTGCAGCATCGCCTGTACACCGCCGCCCACCAGGGAGAGGACCAGGACGTCGTAGGACTCCTCGGCCATGGCGCGCAGGAACTCGACGGCGGTGACCTCCCGCAGCGAGTCGGCACGCACGCCCACCTCCTCCAGCTGGCGCGGGGTGGGCGTCGCCCGGCCGCGCAGCAGGAATCCGTCGAGGACGGGGCCGGTTTGCGCGCCCTCGCACGCTCCGGTTTCCATGGACGGTCCCGGGGCGATGCGGTGCGCGGTCAGCGCACCCCATTTCCATCGGGTGTCTGAGTCCGCGAGGACGGCGATCCGCGGGCGATTCGGTGTACTTGCTGGCACGTCGATGACGCTAGGAAGCGAATCCGAGGTATGGCGGAACCGCGACTCAACGAAAAGTTAACAACACCCCACCGAGAGCCGAACTGGCCTGCTGGAAGGCGGGAAATACACGCGGTGCACCGTTCTGACACATGGAGTTCACCCGGTGTACGTTCATCGGAAAGTTCCGCTGCCGGGCGGCCTTCTAACGTTTCGCGGGTGCCTAAGCTTTCCGTGATCGTGCCGTTCTACAACGTGCAGCAATATGCCCCGGACACCCTCAGAAGTCTTCGGCTGAACGCCGACCGGGATTTTGAGTTCATCCTGGTCGACGACCATTCGAAAGACGAAACCCCGGCCATTCTCGAACGAGCGGCCGAGGACCTTTCGGATGTCGCGCAGGTGCGTTACATCCGACACGAGAAGAACGGCGGTCTCGCCACCGCCCGCAACACCGGCCTGGACGCGGCGCAGGGCGAGTACCTGACGTTCCTGGACGGCGACGACTGGCTGGCCCCGGGTTACCTCACCGAACTGGTGTCCGCGATGGACGGCCTGGGGTGCGACTTCGTGCGCACCGACCACGTCCAGGCCACCGCGCGCGCCCGTTCCGTGCACCGGGTCCCCGTCGGGCGGCGCTGGGAGGCGTTCGACCCACGGGAGGCGATCCTCCCCGCCCACCGCTCCACATCGGTGGACTACGCCTACGCCTGGGCCGGCGCGTACCACCGCCGGCTCGTCGACAAGGGCGTGCTCCACTTCACCGACGGGCTGCGCACGGCCGAGGACCGGCCGTGGATCTGGAAGCTGCACCGCGAGGCGGAGTCGTTCGCCGTGGTGAGCCTGCTGGGCGTGTTCTACCGGCGCGGGGTGGCCTCGTCCCTGACGCAGATCGGCGACGTCCGCCAGCTCGACTTCATCCGCGCCTTCGACCAGGTGGTCGAGGAGACCGCCGCGGACCGCGAGGCGGACCGGCTGCTGCCCAAGGCGGTGCGGACCTACTGCGCCATCATCGCCCACCACCTCTCCAACGAAGACAGGTTCGAACCGGCCGTGGCCAGGCAGCTGCGGTCGATGAGCGCGGCGGCCATCAAGCGCATGCCGCAGGACGCGCTCGGTGACGCACTGGAGGCCATGGACATGGACCGCTCGTCCAAGCTGCGGCGGCTGCGGCGCCGAGTGACCACGACGGGAGCGGCCGCCTGATGCCCGGGACCACTCAGATCTTCTGCGCCTCGACGCTGTACGGCGTCGCCACCCTGGCCGCCGCGATCGACTCGGACCTCTTCGAGGAGCCGGACCGCCGGGTGCTGCTGGTGTTCAACAACTCCGCGACCCCGGAGACCACCCCGGCCCTCGACGAGATGCCGGGCTTCGCCCCGCTGCGCGAGCACTTCGACGAGGTGCTGTCCTGGAACGAAGCCATCCGCCCCTTCCACCCCGGGGCCTGGACACCGCGCGCCAACGACATCCCCCTCTTCGAGCGCTATCTGCGGCTGCTGTGGGGCCTGGGCGAGGACCGGGTGAGCCTGGTGCTGGAGTCCATCCAGGTGGCGCCCGCCCTGACGGTGGCCCAGCTGTTCACGGACGCCCCCGTCGATGTCTACGCCGACGGGCTGATGAGCTACGGCCCCACCCGCAACAAGCTCGACCCGCTGGTCGGCACGCGCGTACGGCGGCTGCTGCACCTCGACCTGGTGCCGGGGCTCACGCCGATGCTGCTCACCGAGTTCGGGGTGCCGGCGCACCTGGTGCCCTCGCCCGCGTTCCTGAAGGTACTCGGCGAGGTCACCGAGACCGTGCCCGAACTGCCCGCGCTGCCCGGCGACTCGGCGCTGCTGCTCGGCCAGTACCTGTCGGCGCTGAGCATCCTCTCCCCCGAGGAGGAAGAGGACCTGCACGTGCGGATGATGCGGGGTGCCGTCGCCCGGGGCCACCGTTCGGTCGTCTTCAAGCCCCACCCGACCGCCCCGGCCCGCTACAGCCGTGCCCTGGAGAGGGAGGCCGAGGAGCTCGGCGTGGACCTCACGGTCCTGGACACGCCCGTGCTCGCCGAGGTGCTGTTCGACCGGGCCCGGCCCGCGCTGGTCGTCGGCTGTTTCTCGACCGCGCTGTTCACGGCCTCCGCGTTCTACGACCTGCCCGTCGCGCGCATCGGAACCGAGCTGCTGCTGGAGCGGCTGACGCCGTACCAGAACAGCAACCGGGTCCCGGCCACCCTCGCGGACGCGTTGCTGCCCGGCCTGGAGAGCGGCAACGGCGGCGACGTCCTGCCGGCCGAGCGGCTGCCCGCCCTCCTCACGGCCCTGGGGTTCACCATGCAGCCGCAGATCCACCCGGACCTGCGCCCGCAGGCGGAGCAGTTCCTCGCGCGGCATCTCGGCCCGCTCACCCGGCGCTACTTCAAGAAGCGCCGTCTCACCGCGCTCGGACTGCCCGGTGGCATTCCGCAGCGGCTGGCGTTCCTGCCCCGCAACGCCACCGCACGCCGGGTGGTGAGGCGGGCCCGGGCGCTGCGCAAGGCGGTACGCCGCTGAGCCGGTCCCGCCCCGCGGCCCGCCCCGGCGACATCCAGATGAACCGATGGGGACCGGTAGGCGAACCCTGTTGCCGTCGAACGTATTTGCGTCAACGCTCGTCCTAGGGTGACAGGCGCCCGCCCACGGGCGGCTCAGGCAAAGGACACACGAGCCACACAGAGGTTTCAGCGTGACCGAGACGGTCGTCAGCACCCGCAAGCCGCAGCCCGGTGCCGCCGTGCCGGCCGAACCACCGGGCGCCACGACCGTCCCGCGGCGCCGGAGTTCCGGGGGCCGGCTGCGTGCCCTGGACGGACTGCGGCTGGTGGCCGCGCTGATGGTGGCGGCGTACCACTACGGCGGGCGCGACGGTGAGGTCGCCCAGGCCTGGGGCACCTCCCCCCAGGAGCAGTTCCCCACCCTGCACCCGCTGTTCGCCTACGGCTGCCTCGGCGTCCAGGTCTTCTTCGTGATCAGCGGGTTCGTGATCTGCATGAGCGGCTGGGGCCGTCCCCTGACGTCGTTCTTCGCCTCCCGCGCCTCCCGGCTGCTGCCCGCCTACTGGGCGGCGGTCCTGCTGGTGACCGGCGTGTTCGCCCTGCCGGTGGTCGCCTACCAGGCCGTGTCGCCGAGCGACGCCCTGGTGAACCTGACGATGCTGCAGATGCCGCTGGGCGTCGACCGGGTGCTCGGGGTGTGCTGGACCCTGTGGGCGGAGGTCCGCTTCTACGCCCTGTTCGCCCTGTGCGTCGTGCTGCCCGGGGCCGACCGCCGCCGGGTGATCATGTTCTGCGCGGGCTGGATGCTGGCGGCGGTGATCGCCGAGAACGCGCACATGCCGCTGCTCGACATCGTCCTGATGCCGGAGTACGCGCCCTTCTTCATCGGCGGTGTCGGCCTCTACCTCGTGCACCGCGACCGGCGGGACGTCTACGGCTGGGGCATCGTCGCCGTGAGCTGGCTGATCGGCCAGCACTACGCGGTGCAGGGGCTGTGGCACGCCCCCGACCCGGAGGCCTTCTCCTACCGCTCGTCGTTCGGGATCGTCGCCGTCGTCACGTTCGGCTTCGTGGCGGTCGCCGCGATCGCGCTGGGCCTGCTCAACGGGGTGAACTGGCGGTGGCTGACGGTCGCGGGCGCGCTGACCTACCCCTTCTACCTGGTCCACGAGCATCTCGGCTGGGTGGTGATCCACGCGCTGCACCGCGGTCTGGGGCTGGCGTCGGGGGTGACGCTCGCGCTGACGGTGGCGTCAATGCTGCTGCTGGCGTGGTTGCTGAACAAGTATGTGGAGAAGCCGCTGACGCCCCGGCTGCGGGCGGCGCTGGCGAAGGCCCGCTGACCTGTTCACGGCACGTTCAACCGGCCGTTGGTTGGGGCAATGCTCAGAGAGAAGGCTCGTCTCATGACCAACGCACAGGCAACGGACAAGCACCCCGGCGAACTCGCCGACGTCCCGGGCTGGTTCCCGCCGCTGGACCAGATGCTGTTCACCTGGCTCCTCGAACAGCAGAAGAAGGCCGGCACAAAGGGCGACCTGCTGGAACTCGGCGTCTACCTGGGCAAGAGCGCGATCCTCCTCGGCCACCACCTCCAGGACGGCGAGCGGTTCACGGTCTGCGACCTGTTCGAGGGCGACGCCCCGGACGGGGCCAACCAGGCCGAGGCGGCCAAGTCGTACGCCTCGCTCACCCAGCAGGCGTTCGAGCGGAACTACCTCTCCTTCCACGACGCCCTGCCGACGGTGATCACCGGCCCCAGCTCCCTGGTGCCGGAGACGGTGGCCGCCGGCACCTGCCGCTTCGTCCACATCGACGCCTCGCACCTGTACGAGCACGTGTACGGCGACATCGGCGCGGCTCGCGACATCCTGCTGCCCGAGGGCGTCGTGGTCCTCGACGACTTCCGGTCCGAGCACACCCCGGGTGTCTCGGTCGCCGCCTGGGAGGCCGTCCTCAACCGCGGCCTGAACCCGGTCTGCCTCAGCACGCAGAAGCTGTACGCCACCTGGGGCGATCCCGAGCCGCTCCAGGAGGAACTGCTCCAGATGCTGCGGCAGCGCTCGGACGTCGGGCTGAGCACGCAGGAGGCAGCCGGGCACCGGCTGATCCGGACCCGGTCCCGAGGCATGAAGCCGCCGTCCTTCCCGCCCTCACGGCACTACGTGGAACCGGCGCACGCAGCCCCCGCCCCCACGGTCGCCGAGTCGCGTGCGGCGCGCCCGGCCCGGCCCGCCCCCTCCCGGGCCCGCAGGCTCGCCAGGGACCTGCTGCCGCCCGTGGTCACCCGGGCCGTACGGCGGGCCCGCGCGAAACGGTCCTGACGCCGGGCCGCGTCATGAGACCCCTCCATCTGCCCGGCGTGCTCGATGCCGGTGAAGCGTGAGCCGCTGAACAGCTTCGCGCCGTCCCGGTGGCCGAGCGGGGCGCACCTCGGCCGGTGCCAGGCCGGGGGCCCTAGGAACTCGCCAGTGACAGCTTCACCGCGAAGCCCAGGAACAGCGCACCCGCCGCCGAGGTCGCCCCCGCCGACAGGCGCCTGCGGCGGCGGAAGGCGGCGGCCAGCCTGGTGCCGCCGAATATCAGCGCGCTGAGGTAGAGCACACTGGCGAGCTGGGCGAGGGTGCCGAGGACGACGAAGGACAAGGCGGGGTAGGCGTACCCCGGATCGACGAACTGCACGAAGAAGGCGACGAAGAAGAGGATCGCCTTGGGATTGATCAGGCTGACGACGAAGGCACGGCGGAAGGGCCGCTCCTCGGCGGGCTCGGGCGCCTCACCACCGGCGTTCCGCTCCCCGCGTGTCCGCCACATGCCCCACGCGGCCCGCAGCATGCCGACGGCCAGCCAGGTCAGATATCCGGCCCCCGCGTACTTGACGACGGCGAACAGCACGGCGTTCGCCTGGAGCAGCGAGGCCACTCCGGCCGCGGACAGCGTCATCAACACCGCGTCCCCGCACCAGACTCCGGCGGCGGCGGTGTACCCGGCACGCACGCCACGGCGGGCGGCCACGGACAGCACGTACAGCGAGTTGGGGCCGGGCAGCAGGATGATCAGGACGAGACCCGCCAGGTAGGTGGGCAGATCGATGACACCGAACATGCGCATGAGTGTCGCACGCGGGTCTGACATCCCCGCCCCGCTGTCTGCCGGTCAGAAGACGTCGGACGGGACGTACGCCCCCCACACCTCGCGCAGTGCGTTGCAGACCTCGCCGACGGTGGCCCGGGCGCGCAGGGCGTCCTTCATGGGGTAGAGGACGTTGTCCTGGCCCTCGGCGGCCTTCTTCAGTGCTGTCAGGGCCGCGTCGACGGCCGGCTGGTCGCGCTCCGCGCGGAGCTCGGCCAGGCGTTCGGCCTGCCGGGCCTCGATGGCCGGGTCGACGCGCAGCGGCTCGTACGGTTCTTCCTCGTCGAGCTGGAAGCGGTTGACGCCCACCACGACGCGTTCGCCGGTGTCGGTCTCCTGCGCGATGCGGTAGGCGTTGCGTTCGATCTCGCTCTTCTGGAAGCCCCGTTCGATGGCGTCGACGGCGCCGCCCAGTTCCTCGACCTTGGCCATCAGTTCCACGGCCGCGGCCTCGACGTCGTCGGTCATCTTCTCGATGACGTAGGACCCGGCGAACGGGTCGACGGTCGCCGTCACGTCCGTTTCGTAGGCGAGGACCTGCTGGGTGCGCAACGCGAGGCGGGCGGATGTGGCGGTGGGCAGGGCGATGGCCTCGTCGAAGGAGTTGGTGTGCAGCGACTGCGTCCCGCCCAGCACCGCCGCCAGGCCCTGCACCGCGACCCGGACCAGGTTCACCTCCGGCTGCTGGGCGGTCAGCTGCACGCCCGCCGTCTGGGTGTGGAAGCGCAGCATCAGCGACTTCGGGTCGGTCGCGCCGAACTCCTCGCGCATCACCCGCGCCCAGATCCGGCGCGCGGCACGGAACTTGGCGACCTCTTCCAGGATCGTGGTGCGGGCCACGAAGAAGAACGACAGCCGGGGCGCGAAGTCGTCGACCTCCATGCCGGCCGCGACCGCCGTGCGGACGTACTCGATGCCGTCGGCGAGGGTGAAGGCGATCTCCTGCGCGGGCGAGGCACCCGCCTCGGCCATGTGGTAGCCGGAGATGGAGATGGTGTTCCAGCGCGGGATCTCGGTCCGGCAGTACTTGAAGATGTCCGCGATCAGCCGCAGTGAGGGCTTGGGCGGGAAGATGTAGGTGCCGCGGGCGATGTACTCCTTCAGCACATCGTTCTGGATCGTGCCGGTCAGCCGGTCCGCGGGGACGCCCTGCTCCTCGGCGACCAGCTGGTACATGAGAAGCAGCAGGGCCGCCGGGGCGTTGATCGTCATCGACGTCGAGACGCGGTCCAGCGGGATCCCGCCGAACAGCACCCGCATGTCCTCGACCGAGTCGATGGCCACACCCACCTTGCCGACCTCGCCGTGCGCGATCGCCGCGTCGGAGTCGTGGCCCATCTGGGTGGGCAGGTCGAAGGCGACCGACAGACCCGTCGTGCCATGAGCGATCAACTGCCGGTACCGGGCGTTGGACTCCGTGGCCGTTCCGAAACCGGCGTACTGGCGCATCGTCCAGGGCCGGCCCGTGTACATCGACGGATACACGCCCCGGGTGTACGGGTACGCCCCGGGCTCCCCCAGCTTCTCCGCCGGATCCCAGCCCTGAAGGGCCTGCGGCCCGTAGACCGGCTCGATGGGCAGTCCGGACTCCGACTCACGCGCCATGGTGGGTTGCCTCCCGCAGAGCAGTGACCTCGCTCACCACCATGCCCTCTGGTTCGCGACGGGTCACGCCCGGGGAACATCTCAGGTGACATCCGGGCACACCGGTGAGACGAGCGGGGGGCCGTGTGCGTACTACGGGCATGGGGAGAGCGTTCGTGGCGGGACTCGCCGTGCTGGCCGCGCTGACCGGCTGCACGGTGCAGACCCCCGACGGCGAGGGAAAGCGCCGCTCACCGGTGCACATCGAGCTGCCCGGTGGCACCCCGTCCCCGGACCGCACGCCCGCCGGTGGCGGCGGCGAGCCGGATCCGGCGCCGCCGTCGGACGACGACAAGCCCGGCGCGGCTCCCGCCCCGCCCCGCGTGCTGTGGTCCCGCGGCGACACCGGCCGGGACGTCCGGGAGCTCCAGGCCCGGCTGCGGCAGGTCGCCTGGCTGTTCGACGGGCCGACCGGCGCGTACGACGAGCCGACGGAGCGGGCGGTGAGCGGGTTCCAGGGCAAGCGCGGGCTGCCGCGCACCGGGAAGACCGACGCCGTCACCTGGCAGCGGCTGCTGCGCATGACGCGCGAGCCGGGCCGGTGGGACCTGTACCTGATGGGCGGCCAGCCGGCCGACCCGCCGGACGCGCGCTGCCGGACCGGCCGGGTGCTGTGCATCGACAAGACCAGCAGGACGCTGCGCTGGATGGTCGACGGGCGCACCGTGTCGACGATGGCGGTCCGCTTCGGCTCCCAGTACACGCCGACCCGGGAGGGCGTCTTCTCCGTCTACTGGAAGTCCCGCGACCACGTCTCGACGCTCTACGACTCGCCCATGCCCTATGCGATGTTCTTCAGCGGCGGCCAGGCCGTGCACTTCTCGGCGGACTTCGCCGCCCGGGGCTACGCGGGCGCCTCGCACGGCTGCGTCAACGTACGGGACGAGCCGGCGATCGCGGAGCTGTACGCGCAGGTCCGCGATGGCGACAGGGTCGTCGTGTCCTGGTGACAGCGGGGAGAGGGAGTGGGGCGCGGGCGGGACCGGGGGAACGTGTCCCGCCCGCGCTCAGGTGCACGAGCCGTAGGTACGGGGGGAACCCCGGCTCTGTGCGACGGCCGATGACCAGTCGGCTCACTCAGTACTGCGCCAGGGCGGCCGAAAACGTCACACCCTCGGCCAGGAGATTTTCACGGAGTGCGAAACCGCAGGTCGCAGCGGTGCGAGAGAGCTCCGGAACCGGCCGCGGTCCGCGTCGGCCTCGTCGTCGTCCTTCTTCTCGGCGCGCTGCCCGGCCTTACGGTCGGCCTTCGGCTCAGCCTTGTCCTGCTTCCGGTCCCGGTCCCGGCCGCGATCCCGGTCCCGGTCCCGGTCCCGGTCGGCGTCCTCGCCCTGGTGACGGCCCCTGTCCGCGGGGGCGTCGCTCCCGCGCTCCCCCGAACGAGGGTCGGCCTTGGACAGGACGCCCTTGCAGTACCTCCCCGCCCGGAGGCCGCCCGCCGCGTCCCGCAGGGCACGCCTGCGGTCGGGGTCCAGCCGCTTGCCGTCGCGGAGGTCTCGGCAGGCGGAGGTGATCTCCCTGCGGTGGTCGCCGGAGCGGTTCTTCCGGTCGTCCGTATTCGGCGCCGCGTCGTCGCGCTCCTCGTCCTCACCCTGGGCACCGGCCCCGCCCCTCGAGGTACCGCCCGGGGCGTCGCCGGGGGTCGAGCCGCCCTGCGGGGCGCCGCTCGGCGAGGGCGACATCAGCGGGCGTTCGGGATGAGTGACGGAGGCCGAGACGGAGGCGCCGGGGTCGGGCGCGTCGCCGCCGAACGGCGCCCTCAGGGCTCCGGTTCCGGCCGCGAGGGCGACCCCGCCGACCATGCCGGCGGCCAGCACGGCGGCCAGGGCGAAGCGGGCGGGACGGGCCCAGCGGGGTCTGCGGGCCATGACGGTGCCGCTGCCGCCGGGGGTTCCGATACGGACCAGCCCGGCGTCGGCGACCTCGGCCGCGTCCTGTCCGCCGGTGACCGAGCGGGCCGCCGCCGCGTCGGCGCGTTCCGCGCGGGCCTTGCGGAAAGCGGCCACCGCGGCGGCCTCGCCGGGGAGTTCATCGCTGGTCAGCGGGGGTGCGGTGGACAGCGCGCCGAGGGCCCTGGCGAGGTGTTCGGCCTGGTCCCTGCCGGTGCCTTCGACAGCTTCGGGTGGCTCTCCGCTCAGCAAACGCTCCGCCGTTTCGCGGTCCAGCCACCTGTACTGCTCGTCGGCCATCACACATCCTTCTGCGTCCGCGCAACGCTGTGCGTCACACCTGCGGACGTCACCGCACCACCGCGCGGTTCTCGCTGGGGCGGCAGGGCGTCGAGCACCCCGGCCGATTCCGGATCGGCCTGCGGGTGGTCGCCGAGCAGTTCGGCGAGCCGCTTCAGGCCCCGGTGCGCCGCGGTGCGGACCGCGCCCGGGCGCTTGCCGAGCGTCTCGGCCGCGGTCTTCGCGTCGAGCCCCACCACCACGCGCAGCACGACCGCCTCGGCCTGGTCCTGCGGCAGCCGGGATATGAGGGAGAACGTGCCGTCGGTGGCGAGCGCCTCGATGGCCTCGCCGGCGGTGTCCGCCTCGGCGGCCCGGCCGGTCAGCTCGGTCTCGTCACCGCCGATCGCGGGCCGGCGCCCACGCATGCGTATGTGGTCCAGCGCGCGGTTGCGGGCGATCCGGGCGGCCCAGCCGCGGAACCGGTCCGCGTCGCCGGTGAACCGCTCCAGATCGCGGGCTATCTGAAGCCACGCCTCGGACGTGACGTCCTCGGCGTCGGGGTCGCCGACCAGCGTCCGTACGTACCCGAGCAGCCGCGGATGCACGGTGCGGTACACAGTCCGGAACGCGTCTTCGTCTCCGTCCTGTGCCGCGCGCACCGCGGCGGTCAGCTCCGCGTCGTCCCCCAGCACCGCGCGCCCTTCTGCGCCTCAACCGGCGCCGCTCTCGCGGGCCGGGTTCTCGCCGTCGTGGTTGCTCAATTGGTGGTTGCGGTTACAAGCCCGCAGGTGGTTGCGGTGGTCTTGCCGCCTCCGCGTTGGCGCGAACGGCACGTTACGACCTGAAACCACTCCCCGTCCATGTCCGTCCGAGATGCAACTAAGCCGTGACGCGGCGGGGTGTGACAGAAAACGCACACGGGGCGCTGTAGGAAGTACGGGCCGCCGCGCGGCCCGTGCCGCGCGACGGCCGGGGCCTCTCCTGTGGGGGGTGGCGGCCTCGGCCGTTGCCATGGCGGGTGCCTGCGGACGTGTGGGCCTCGCCCGGCCATGACGGATGGCGTTCGTGGAATCCCTTACCGGTGACTGCCGTTGGGCTGGGAGCGCTTGTCCTCGCTCCGGCTCCGGCCCGCCCCGTTGTCGGGCCCGTTGTCCCCGCCGCTGTCCGGCCCGTTGCCCGCGCCGCTGTTCGCGGCGGGTGCGCCGTCGCCCTCGGCGGGGTCGCCGTTCCCGGGGCCACCGCTGCCGCCCTTCGGCTCCGCCCGTTGCCCGGCGCAGTACGCCGTGACGTTCCTCTCACTGCCCGCGGCGGCCACGAGACGCTGCCAGGCCGTCGCGTCCATGGCGTTGCCGCGCCGCCCGGCCCGCTCGTAGGCGCCGCAGTGGGCCTCGGTGTCCTGGGCGGGGGCCGGCCGGTCCGGGTGCGCCGTGGCAGAGCCGGTACCGGGGCTGTGGCTGTCGCGGGGAGGCTTCTCCGCCGGGTCGCGCGGGGCGCTGCTCGGGGCGGGCGGGCGCCCGGGGGTGTCCTTCGTGCCCTCCTCGGACGATCCCGCCACGCCGATCGCCGCCACGGCGACACCGCCCAGCGTGAGGCTGGCGAGCAGCACGGAGAGGGTCGTCTTCAGGGACCGTCCCAGGTGGCGCCGTTGCCGGGCACGCCAGTCGTCCCGGCGGCGGGTGCGCGTCCGCGGGGCCCCGGCGTCCCGGGCGGCACGGAAGGCGGCCACGGCCCGCTGCTCGGCCTCCGCGTCGACACCGTCCCGGATGAGGGAGGCGACGATCAGCGCCTCCACGTCGGAGTCGAGGAGGGCGTGACGGGAACCACGGCCGGAAAGCCCGCCGTCGCTCTGCCGTTCACCCATGTCCGTTTCCGTTCCTGCTCGATCCGATCGTTCCCTCCGCTCCGCCGCCGACGCCGGCCGGCCCACCGGGCCCCAGTACGGCCCGCCGGTCCGCCCTGTTCAGGGCGCCGAGTCCGCGGGACCAGCCCGCGCCGTCCGCGAAACCGCCGGTTCCGCTCACGTCGACTCACCCAGCGTCCGGGGAGCCTCATCCGTCACACTCTCCGCGCCCAGCTGCCGGGCGAGGCGTTTCAGGCCCCGGTGGGCGGCCGTGCGTACCGCGCCCGGCCGCTTGCCCAGGACCCGTGCGGCGGCCGGGCCGTCGAGGCCGACCACCACCCGCAGCAGCACGGCCTCGGCCTGGTCGCGCGGCAGCCCCCGGACCAGCTCCAGGGCGTGTTCGGTGGAGATGGCCTCCAGCGCCTGGTCGTGCGTGCTCTGCGGTCCGGGCAGTTCCAGGACGTCCTGCTCCAGCGCGGACGACCGGGGCCGTACCCGCTGCCGGCGCAGGTGGTCCAGCGCCCGGTGCCGGGCGATGGTCGCCGTCCAGCCACGGAAGCCGGCCCCGTCGCCCCGGAACCGCCCGAGGTCCCGGGCGATCTCCAGCCAGGCGTCGGACGCCACGTCCTCCGCGTCGTCCCCGACCAGGCCGCGCAGATAGCCGAGCAGTCCGGGCTGCACGAACCGGTAGGCGACCGCGAAGGCCGCCTCGTCGCCCTGCTGGGCCCGCGCGACGGCCGCGCCCAGTTCTCCGTCGTACGCCTGTCCGCGCCGGGGTTCCGTTCCCTGACCCAAGTACCGTCCTCGTCCGTGCCGAGTGCGCGCCCTCCCACGCTCATCAGCGCCGGTCCGCGCGGAAGTGTCACAGCGCGTCAGGCGCCGGGCGCCGACGACCGTTCGGGTCAACCCGGCCCGCCGTCCTCGGGAGCCCGGCCCCGGGAAGGTTTCGGCCAAGTGACGTACCGGGGAGCTCTGCTCGCGATGCCACCGCCCACGAAAGGCGAGCGCCGTATGACACCCCGCCTCCTGCGCACCGCCGTCGCCACCGCACTGGCCCTCGGCGCCCTCGGCCTGACCCAGCCCGCCCGGGCCACCTCCTCGGACGGTGTGCACTCCGTCCGGGTGCCGGGCGGCGACCCCGGCGAACGGTCCCTCGCCCCGCGCACCACCGAGCCGTTCAGCCTGATCGGCGTCACGTGGGACGACCCGGACGCGGCCCTGGACGGCACCGCCCGGGTGCGCACCCGCTCCCGGGAGAGCGGCACGTGGAGCGCGTGGCGTCCTCTGGAGACGGACGTCCGTACGCCCGAGACCGGTCCCGACCACGACCGGGCCGGGGTGCGCGGCAGCACCCAGCCGTTGTGGACCGGGCCCTCGGACGGAGTCCAGGTGCGCGTCTCGGGCTCGCGCCTGCCGGCCGGGTTGCGCGTCGAACTGATCGACCCCGAGGCCGGGTCGGACGCCGTGCACACCGCGGTCGTCGGACCGGGTGTCGTCGGGCAGGCCGCCGGTCCGCTCGCGGCCGAACGCCCCGTCCTGACGTCACGCTCCTCCTGGGGCGCCGACGAGTCCCTGGTGAAGGATCCGCCTACCTACACCGGCGACACCAAGGCGATGTTCGTCCACCACACGGCGGGCACCAACGACTACGCCTGCTCCGAGTCGGCGTCGATCGTGCGCGGCGTGTTCCTCTACCACGTGAAGAGCAACGGCTGGAACGACATCGGCTACCACTTCCTCGTCGACAAGTGCGGCACCGTCTTCGAGGGCCGTGCGGGCGGCACCGACAAGCCCGTCCTCGGCGCGCACGCCTACGGGTTCAACACCGCCACCAGCAGTGTCTCGGTGCTCGGCGAATACTCCGCGGCGGCCACCAACGCCGCGGTGCGCGAGTCGGTCGCGAAGGTCGCGGCGTGGAAGCTCGGCCTCTACGGCATCGACCCGACCGGGACGGTCGTGCTGACCTCCGGTGCCGACAACGGCAAGTACAAGCTGGGCCAGAAGGCCACGTTCCACCGCGTCTCCGGCCATCGCGACGGCTATCCGACCGAGTGCCCCGGGCAGAACCTCTACGACGACCTGCCCGAGATCCGCACCCTGGCCGCGAACGCCGGCAAGCCGGCCGAGCCCGCGCCGGAGCCGCCCGGGCCCCGGGACGAGGACGAGCACGAGGGCGGGGGCGGGGGCGAGGGCGGGGGCGAGGACGTGCTCGCGCGCTGACGCTACCGCCGGGGCTCGGCGCTCACCGCGTCCCGGCACAGCAGCCGCAGCGATCCATGGCCGGCGTAGCAGCGGCGGGCCTCGTCGATGGGGTCCCACAGGCGCCCGTCGGGAGTGCGGATCCAGTGGTCGCCGCCGGTCGCCCACCACTCGGCGCCGGTCTGGCGCACCATCACCTCACCGGTGTAGGCGCCGAAGCCGCGCAGTACCTCCCCGACGGCGGCGCGGGGCGCCCCTTCCCGCCGTATCCCCTCGATCATCCGGTCGATGCTCCACAGACTCTGTGCCGAGTAGTCGAGGTGCAGCCGTGCTCCCTCGCGCATCGTCGCCACTGTGTCCGCCGCCCATCGCAGCGGCTTCGCAGCCGCCGATGGCCTGGTCTCCGCTTGAATCGTCACATCACGGAAAGCGCTGCGGCGAAGCGTTTCGTCACCCTGATCCGGCGGCTTCCCCGAAGCCGCGCAGGACCGCCCCAGCTCGCTCAACGGACAGTCACAGGACCCTTCCAGGAACCGGGTTTAGGCCGGCCGGGCCATCGGTGGCCACTTCTTCCCTCAGCTTTGCTGCCTGCTCCGGCGGGACACCACCGCGCGCAGCACCCGCCGCCCCTCGGTCGACACCTCCAGCGCCCGGCGCAGCCCGGCCGGGCCGTGCCCGGCCAGGACCTCCAGGACGGTGATCTGGCGGCGCAGTTCAGCGGCGACGAGGGGCGACATGCCGTCCGTGAGGCCCTCGCGGCGGGAGTCGACGGACGAGGCCTCGTCCTCGGCGGTGTCCAGCAGCCGGTGGATCTGGAGGGAGGCGACGGAGCAGGCGTCGGCCCACGCCCGGACTCCCGCGGCGGACCGCTCGGCGGGAGCGGCCTCGAGCATCCGGTGGGCGAGCACGACCGCCTCGTCCCCGGCGCCGGCCGCGTCCAGCTTGCCGCGCACCTGCTCCAGCCGCTCACCCCACTCGCCGGCACCCGCGCCGTCGCTGAGACTCGCCCACACCGGCCGCAGGGTCTCGTCGCCGCCGCCCAGCAGGGGCACGCACCGATCCAAACAAGCCAGCCCGCTCGCGGCCAGCCCGCGTTCGTCGGCCTGTGCGATCAACTCCACCAGGCTCATCCACGCCTCCCTCCGCGGGCCTTCTCCGGGGCCCGATCAGGCCACTGCCAGCCCTCACCCCTCACGGAACCCGCACTTCCCCTTACTGCGTGCAACGGCCCCGGAGTGTCACAGGGGCACCACGCCCAGTCGGTCGAGGAAGCGGAACAAGAGGTTTTCGGCCAAGGGACCGGGGTCTGACGTCAGTACGTCCACCAAGGCGCCGGCGTTCACTTCGCGTCCGGCCTCGGCGGCCCAGCGCACGGCACGCTCGGCGGCGTCGCCGGGCTCCAGGAAGTAGTCCTCCAGCGTCAGGCCCTCGCGGCCCGCCCCCAGGTACCCGGCCATCGCGGAGCGCGCGAGGCAGGTCGTCCACGCCCCGCTCTCCGGAGCCGCGGCCTCCAGCACCACGCACTCGCTGTTCATGACGTACCCGAAGAGCGCGGGCGCTCCGGTCTCCCGGGCGAGGGCGTTCATGTTCCCGATGTCGCCGTCACTGCTCGGGTACTCCCACACCTGCCATCCGCCCGGCGCCGAGGCGCGCTGCGTCGGAGCGTCCCCGGCACCCGCCAGCGCGTCCAGCCCCGGCAGCGGCCGCTCTCCCCGGCCCACGACGAAGTATCCCCAGTAGCCCATGTCCCGGTTCCCCCCGGCATATTCGAATCGGCTCGCGTCAGAAGACCACCACAGCCGTACGGAGGTTCGCAGCCGTATGCGCCAATTCGCGCCGGTCAGCCGAGCCTGTCCGCCAGCGCCCGGAACTCCGCCCAGGACAGCTCGGGCCTGTCCGGGTCCCACAGCTTCTGGACGGTCGCCCGCAGCGGCATCCGGATCCCGGCCGCCACCTGGTCCTGTGTCTGGGAGTTCGCGAGGTCGCACCACACCGCGAAGGACCCGCCGAGGATCTGGCCGTCGTAGCGCTCCGGCACGGCCGCGGTGCCGCGCAGCACCCGCGGCGTCCACTGCTCGTAGATCCGCTGACCCGTCGGGTAGACGAACGTCTGCGGCTCGCCGAGCACGTAGTACAGGAACTCGTCGTTGTAGTTGATCACCTTGCGGCCGGCTTGCAGGTACTCCAGGGGCGCCCGGGCGCCGATCTCCTTGCCGGTCCAGTAGGCGACCTGGATGTCCTCGGCGGCCTGGACGGAGGTGCCGCGGAAGAAGCCGTCGTTCCAGGCGCGCGGGGTGCGCTGGTGGGCGCGGACGGTGTCGGCCCGGTCGTTCAGCCAGCCGGTCGCGAGGTCGGCGACCGTCGCCCCGGAGCCGTACCTCTCCTGGGCGGCGGCGGCCAGCTGCGGGAACGACGCCTCCGGGTTCGACCGAGTCAGCGCCTGGTACTCGTCGCCGCCGAGGTGCCACGGCCCGCCGGGGAAGAGGTCCGCGTACTCGTTGAGCAGGTCGTCGACGATCTCGGCGCTCTCGGCCTTGGAGATGTCGATGGCGCCCTGCACCGCCGAGCCCTGCGCGGTGCGCAGCTGCAGGTCGGGGTGGGCGTCGAGGACCGCCCCGAGGTGCCCGGGCGAGTCGATCTCGGGCACGATCGTGATGTGCCGGCTCTGCGCGAGGTCGATGATCTTCCGCACCTGCGCCTTGGTCAGATGCTGCTGCGACACGATCTCGGGATGCGAGGAGGACTCGATCCGGAACCCCTGGTCGTCGGAGAAGTGCAGCCCCAGCTGGTTGAACTTCAGATCGCCCAATTCCCGGATCCGGTCCTCGATCCAGCCGGCCGTGAAGTTCTTGCGCGCGATGTCCAGCATGAAGCCGCGCTGCGCCTTGGCCGGCTCGTCCTTCACGACCCCCTCGGGCGCCGTGCCGCCCTCGTGCGTCTCCTGCTTGAGCGTGCGGGTGCCGTAGAAGACGCCCGTGTCGGTGGGCCCGCTGATCTCGGCCCGCCCGTCGCGCACGGTCATCACGTACGACTCCGGGTTCGCGCCCTTGCCGTCGTTCAGCGCCAGCCGCAGGTCCCCGGCCCGCTCGTCGTCCTTCTCGCCCGCGTACGCCATCCCCAGCTCGCCGGCGACCAGCCGGCCCTCGTCGGCCAGCGCCGGGTCGTCCACGACCACCCGGTTGCCCTTCTCGGGGCGCCAGCCCGGGCCCCGCGCCGGCTCGTGGTCACGCACGGCGGGGATGGTGCGCGGCGGTTCGGACAGGGCGTAGGAGCGGGACGGGCCAGGGCTCGCCTCCGGCGCTCCGTCCGGTGGTGCCGCCGCGGTGGCCCCCCGCGAGGATCCGGCCTCCGAGGCCGTGGGCCCGCTGTCACCGCCCGAGGCCGCCCAGAGCCCAAGACTCACCCCGGCCGCGACCACGACCAGGGCTACCGCCATGGCCACGACCAGCACCTGCCGCTGTTTCTCCTGCTTCGCCGAAGTCCGGCGCCTGTGCTGACTCACACAGCCAACCTAAAACCCGGCGCCACACGGCGCGCGTCCACCACGCGTTCCGAAACTCTCTCCCGCGAGTGAAATTCAGGCATCCTTCGGACACGTCATGGTCGTACTCGATAGCGTGACGTCACATCTCTCACAACCTGCCCTGCCGACACACGTGACGCCCACGAGGACCCACGCTGCCCGCGCACCGTCTCCCAGACCTCCCCGGCCGCCTCGCCATACCGGTGGAGCACTTCAACGCAGCCTCCGCACCGGACCTGGAGCAGGCCCTCCTCTCCTGCCTGCGCAGCCTCCGCTGGGCCCGGCGCGTCGTGGACCACCGCCCCTACCCGGACCTGGACTCCCTGCTGGCCGCCGCGGACGAGGCGGCCTACGACCTGACCTGGCCCGACCTCACGGACGCGCTGGCGGCCGAGCCCCTGCCCACGCTCCCGCCGGACACCTACTCCGCGGCCCACACCGCCCTCAGCGCGGCCCACGCCGCCTACGAGGCCCGCTTCGGACACGTGTTCGTCATCTGCCTGGACGGTGTCTCCCCGTCCGAGACCCTGGACCGCCTCCTCGAAGCCATCCGGTCACGATTGACGAACGATCCGGAAGAAGAGCGGGTGGTCGTGGCCGATGAACTCCGGCGCCTGGCGAGCGGGCGGCTGGTCAGCGCCCTCAGGGGCGCGGGGAACTGCGCGAACAACCACAGCGCACCCGCCTCCGGCCGATAACAGGACGCCCCACCCCAAAAACCGTTTCCGCTAGCCCGTACGCATGCCAGTTTGATCACACAGCCAGACCCCGGCGCAGCCCAGCCGCAGCGCATCGCTACGATGCTGGGGGCCGGTGGACCGTACCCGGCCGGGCCCGACCGACACACCAAGCCGGCGCGGCCCCAATCCCCGCTCCCGGAGGAAACTTCCGTGCCGGCTGGAACGCTGTACCGCGGCCGGGAAGGAATGTGGTCCTGGGTGGCTCATCGAGTCACCGGCGTCCTCATCTTCTTCTTCCTGTTCGTCCACGTGCTGGACACCGCCCTCGTCCGTGTGTCCCCTGAGGCCTACGACACCGTCGTGGCCACGTACAAGACGCCGATCGTCGCGCTGCTGGAGTACGGCCTCGTCGCCGCCATCCTCTTCCACGCGCTCAACGGCCTGCGTGTCATCGCCGTCGACTTCTGGATCAAGGGCGCCCGCTACCAGAAGCAGATGCTCTGGACCGTCGTCGCCCTGTGGGTCGTGCTGATGCTCGGGGCGATCTACCCCGTCCTCGGCCACGCCGCTCGTGAACTCTTCGGGAGCTGACGCCAATGTCCACGTCTGAGAAGACCGCCGCCGGCGTCGGCCCCGTCGAGGGCGGCGCCGTCTACACCGTCGACAACCCGGCGCCCTTCATCGAGGCCCCGCGCCAGCGCACCAAGAAGACCCCGAAGACCACCCGGGGCAACTTCGAGCTGGCGGCCTGGCTGTTCATGCGCCTGTCCGGCGTGGTGCTGGTCGTGCTGGTCCTCGGCCACCTGCTGATCCAGCTCGTGCTGGACGGCGGCGTCTCCAAGATCGGCTTCGCCTTCGTGGCGGGCCGCTGGGCGTCCCCGTTCTGGCAGGTCTGGGACCTGCTGATGCTGTGGCTCGCCATGCTGCACGGCGCCAACGGCCTGCGCACGGTCATCAACGACTACGCGGAGCGCGCGAACACCCGGCTGTGGCTCAAGGGCCTGCTCTACACCGCCACGGTGTTCACCATCCTGCTGGGCACGCTGGTGATCTTCACCTTCGACCCGAACATCCGCTAGGCACGGGGTTGCGAGAATCATGAAGATCCACAAGTACGACACCGTCATCGTCGGCGCCGGTGGCGCGGGCATGCGCGCGGCCATCGAGTCCACGAAGCGCAGCCGCACCGCCGTGCTGACCAAGCTCTACCCGACCCGCTCCCACACGGGCGCCGCGCAGGGCGGCATGGCCGCCGCGCTCGCCAACGTGGAGGAGGACAACTGGGAGTGGCACACCTTCGACACGGTCAAGGGCGGTGACTACCTGGTCGACCAGGACGCCGCCGAGATCCTGGCGAAGGAGGCCATCGACTCGGTCCTCGACCTGGAGAAGATGGGCCTGCCGTTCAACCGCACCCCGAACGGCACGATCGACCAGCGCCGCTTCGGCGGTCACTCGCGCAACCACGGCGAGGCCCCGGTCCGCCGCTCCTGCTACGCGGCCGACCGCACCGGCCACATGATCCTCCAGACGCTGTACCAGAACTGCGTCAAGGAGGGCGTGGAGTTCTACAACGAGTTCTACGTCCTGGACCAGCTGATCACCGAGGTCGACGGCGTCAAGAGGTCGGCCGGTGTCGTGGCGTACGAGCTGGCGACCGGTGAGATCCACGTCTTCCAGGCGAAGTCCGTGGTCTACGCGTCCGGCGGCTGCGGCAAGTTCTTCAAGGTGACGTCCAACGCGCACACGCTGACCGGCGACGGCCAGGCGGCGGTCTACCGCCGCGGCCTGCCGCTGGAGGACATGGAGTTCTTCCAGTTCCACCCGACCGGCATCTGGCGCATGGGCATCCTGCTGACGGAGGGCGCCCGCGGTGAGGGCGGCATCCTCCGCAACAAGGACGGCGAGCGCTTCATGGAGAAGTACGCGCCGGTCATGAAGGACCTGGCGTCGCGTGACGTCGTGTCCCGCTCCATCTACACGGAGATCCGTGAGGGCCGCGGCTGCGGTCCCGAGGGCGACCACGTCTACCTCGACCTCACCCACCTCCCGCCGGAGCAGCTGGACGCGAAGCTCCCGGACATCACGGAGTTCGCCCGCACGTACCTCGGTATCGAGCCCTACACGGACCCGATCCCGATCCAGCCGACCGCGCACTACGCCATGGGCGGCATCCCGACCAACGTCGAGGGTGAGGTCCTGGCGGACAACACCACGGTCGTCCCGGGCCTGTACGCGGCCGGCGAGGTCGCCTGCGTCTCCGTGCACGGCGCCAACCGTCTCGGCACGAACTCGCTGCTGGACATCAACGTCTTCGGCAAGCGCGCCGGTATCGCCGCCGCGGAGTACGCGCAGAAGGCGGAGTTCGTCGAGCTGCCGGAGAACCCGGCGGAGCTCGTGCTCGAGCAGGTGGAGCGGCTGCGCGACGCCACCGGCAACGAGCGCGTGGCGGAGCTGCGGCGTGAGCTGCAGGACACCATGGACGCCAACGTCATGGTGTTCCGCACCGAGCAGACGATCAAGACGGCGGTCGAGAAGATCGCGGAGCTGCGCGAGCGCTACAAGAACGTCTCGATCCAGGACAAGGGCAAGCGGTTCAACACGGACCTGCTGGAGGCCGTCGAACTGGGCAACCTGCTCGACCTCGCCGAGGTCATGGCGGTCTCCGCGCTCGCCCGCAAGGAGTCCCGCGGCGGTCACTACCGCGAGGACTACCCGAACCGCGACGACGTCAACTTCATGCGGCACACCATGGCGTACCGCGAGGTCGGCGCCGACGGCTCCGAAACCGTCCGTCTCGACTACAAGCCGGTCGTCCAGACCCGCTACCAGCCGATGGAGCGTAAGTACTGATGGCTACCCCTGTTCTGGACAAGGAAGACGCGGCCGGCAAGCCCGAGCCCGGTTTCGCCGACTCCCCCTACATCACGGTCACCTTCCGCATCCGCCGGTTCAACCCGGAGGTCGCTGCGGACGCCACCTGGGAGGACTTCCAGGTCGAGATCGACCCGAAGGAGCGCGTCCTCGACGCCCTCCACAAGATCAAGTGGGACCTGGACGGCACGCTGACGTTCCGCCGTTCCTGCGCGCACGGCATCTGCGGCTCGGACGCCATGCGGATCAACGGCAAGAACCGTCTGGCCTGCAAGACACTGATCAAGGACATCAACCCCGAGAAGCCGATCACGGTCGAGGCCATAAAGGGCCTCACGGTCCTGAAGGACCTCGTGGTCGACATGGAGCCGTTCTTCCAGGCGTACCGGGACGTCATGCCCTTCCTCGTCACGAAGGACACGAACGAGCCGACGCGTGAGCGTTTCCAGACGGCCGAGGATCGCGAGCGCTTCGACGACACGACGAAGTGCATCCTCTGCGCGGCCTGCACCACGTCGTGCCCGGTCTTCTGGAACGACGGCCAGTACTTCGGCCCGGCCGCCATCGTCAACGCGCACCGCTTCATCTTCGACTCGCGTGACGAGGCCGGCGAGCAGCGCCTGGAGATCCTCAACGACCGCGACGGCGTCTGGCGCTGCCGCACGACCTTCAACTGCACGGACGCCTGCCCGCGCGGTATCGAGGTCACGAAGGCGATCGCAGAGGTGAAGCGGGCGCTGATCACGCGCCGCTACTGAGATCGACCGCTTGCTCATGAGGGCCCTGTTTCCGCTGGAGACGGGGCCCTCTGGCATATGCCACACCTTCGGGTGAGCGCAGCGGAACGGGCCGCACGGACGTCGTCCTGCCTACGATGATGCTCTCGACACCAGCCCCCAGGAGGCACCTGATGTCCGCAGCTTCCGTCGAGCAGCCCTTCCACGACGAAGAGCCGGTCACCCTGACGACCATCGCCGACGAGATCATGGAGCGCCATCCGGGCTACCGCGTCGAGATCATCGGAGGCCATCTCCTCGTGACCCCGTCCCCTGACGGCGCCCATGCTCGCGCGCTGACCAAGCTCATGCGTCCCTTCATGGCAGCCGATCTGGATGGAGGCGAAACCGAGGTCCTTCAGGGCGTCGGCCTTTGGCTGCCCATGGAGCCGGAGGACTATGCCATCCCCGACCTCGCGGTCGTGGACGCCGACTTCGAGGATCACCGCGTCGAGAACAACGCCTACGACCCGGTCTGCTTCCGCCTCGTATTGGAGGTCACCTCCACGAACTGGAAGAACGACCTGAAGACGAAGGTCGCCGCCTACGCCGAGGCGAAGGTCCCGGTCTACGTCGTCGTGGACCGCAAGCACCAACGCCTCCACGTCCTGACGGCCCCGGTCGGAAGCACCTACGAGAACCACCGTCCGCATGCCCCGGGCGAGCTCGTCACTCTGCCGGACTCCATCGGTGCGAAGGTGACCCTCGACGTGGCGGAAATCCTCAAGGCCGGCCAGCCGAAAACAAGCGACTCCGCATCGCCCTCCTCACCGAATCCATCCACTCTCTGAAGAAGCACAAGGAGCGCGAGACCACAGGGCCGGACTGGAGAGTCAGCGGCCTCGTCCTCACCAGGCCGACTGGCCACCCACTCGACCGGGCCGGACTCCGGCGCATCCGCTTCCGCAAAGCAAGACCGCTCTGAGCGGCTCCGGTACGGAGATCATCGCCCGGGCGGACTACTGGAAGACCCGTATCGGCATCGGGTGACGTCGTGGGGCCCCGGCCCCTCTCACAACTGGCTCAGGATCGAAGGGTCCGTGATCTTCGTGTCCTGCGCCAGCATCATCGCCTTGCTCAGGATGACCGCCAGCATGCGGTCACCCTCGAAGGGGAGGTAGCCCGTCCCGGGGGCCGTCGGGTCGGACTTCGGGACGATGCAGAGGTACTGGTCGTTCGGGGTCATGAGGATGTTGCCCGAGCCCAGGTGGATCTTGTAGGTGTGGCGGTCGCCGCGGACGTGGAGGAAGCGGCCCTCCAGGGTGCAGCGGTCGGCGATGGCCAGGCGGGGTATCAGGCGGTCGAGCAGCGTGCGGCGGGTCTCGGCGCTCGCGTTCAGCTCGCCGAAGCCGTACGACGTCCAGTACTCGCGGAAGCGGCCGCCGGGGCCGCCGTCCTGCCAGGTCGGGTCGTTGCCGACGCTGGCCACGCCGACGAACAGGTCGACGTCGCGCAGGACTTCGGAGAGGACCAGGGGTGGGATGTCCTCCAGGGGGATCGGGGCGACGGGGTCCCGGCCGTCGCGGAGCCACATGGCGTACTCGCCGCCGTAGCAGTGCGCCGAGTTCTCCGGGGCGTCGATCGGGTAGAAGCGGACCTGGTCGGTGCGCAGGCGCAGATAGCTGCCGGAGTCGGTGGTGTCGACGCCGTACTCCTCGCCCTCGCCCTCGATCCAGTACTCGGCGCGCAGACCCCACTGGGGCAGCTCGCGGGTGGCGGGCGGGGCCGAGTCGTCGACGCACAGGCGCAGCTTGTTGCGCCAGCCGCGGATCGCGGCCAGGGAGTTGAACTGGTGCTGGCGCAGGATGTGCGCCGCGAAGCGGTTGGAGTAGCTGCCGGTGGCACGCTCGGCGTCCGTGAGCAGGTAGATCTCGCGGTGGGCCTGTTTGAACGGCTGGGTGATGCCGTGCCGCTCCAGCCGGTCGCGCCAGGCGACGATCTCGGAGGGCTCGCGGCCGGCCGGGTGCCACAGCTCGACCCGGCTGCCCTCCGTGAGCGGTTCGTCGGCGAGTGTGCGCAGGTCGCCGTCCACCCAGCCGGCCGTCCTGCCGTCGATCGTCCACAGCAGGCGGCGGGCCAGCGTGCCGACGAGCGGGTGGTCGAGGTAGCGCTCGCGCCAGACGGCGTACGGCCAGGTGCGGCGGGCCAGGAACTGGCGGTCCAGGCGCTCGCTCTGCGCCGAGAGCATCTTGTCGATGTCCTTGACCGCGGTCTTGAGTTCCTTCAGTTCGTCGGGGTGGTCGCGCTTCACCGCGGCAGGCACGGTCTTGACGGGCCTGCCCGCGGCGTTGCGCCAGCCCAGCACGGCCCGGGTGCCGTGGATCTCCAACAGGGCCGTCGCCTCGCCGAGGTGGTGCGTCGCCCGGCCGACCTCCGTCAGGCCGTACGCCGGGACAGCCAGTTCCTCGATCTCCTCGCGGCCGAGGCCGAGCGCGGTGGCACGGGCCTCCAGGGCCGTGTCGAGGAGCTTGGCCGTGTTCTTGTACGTCACGCGCGTGGCCAGCCGGGCGAGTTCGGCGAGGGCCGCCTCGGAGTCGATGCGGGCCAGCGCGACGACACCCGCGTTGGCGACCTTCGGGTTGCGGGGGCCGATGCCCGCGACCTTCCTCAGTGAGGTCTCGACCAGGGCGCCCAGGGCCCGGGCGGTGCCGGGGTGGGGCGGCAGCAGGGAGAGGAGCCAGGCCACGCCGCGCAGGGCCGTCGCGTTGTACGGGTCGTAGGCGTTGTTGATGTCCGGCTCCCACGTCTGGCGTTCCAGGGGGAGCGTGCGGGGGCGGCCCACGAGGGCGAGCCAGGACAGGACCGTTTCGCGGACGCGGTCGGTGCCGAGGGTGTCCAGCAGGGTGCGGGCCTGCTTGTCCCACTTGGCCGTGGGCTTGGAGGCCGTGGCCGTCGACGCGTGCGTGAGGAGGGCCTGCCACTCCGGGGTGGTCGCGTCACTCAGGGCCTGTTCGGCCCAGGCCTCGCCGACGTTGAGGACGGGGTCGGTGAGCTGCCGGGCCAGCCCGACGAGGTCGTCGGCGCGGTAGGCGTCCAGGGCCGCGCGGCGGACCACGGCCACGACGGGGGCCGGGAGAGGGCCTCCCGCAGCCAGCTCGGCCCGGCCCAGGACTTCGAAACGCGCCGCGTACCAGAAGGACTGCCGCCGGGCGAGGTCGTCCAGGGCCTTGCGGCGCTCGGCGGCCAGCGGATCGTCGGTGAGGCTCTCCGCGCCGCCGAGGCCCTCGGAGACCAGGGCGCACAGGGCGAGATGGCGGCAGCGGGCCTCCGTGTCGTCACCGGCCTGGTCGAAGCGGTCGGCCAGGGCGTGCAGCAGCTCGCGGCGGTCGTCGGCCGGCAGGGCCCGGAGCTGGTCCAGCACCTGCTCCCAGCATCCGCCCCAGCTGCCGCGGCTGGAGTCCATGATGCGCAGTGCCTCGTCGGCGACCCGGCCGGTGTCGCCTTCGGCGATCCTGTTGCGCAGCCGGTCCGTGTGCGACCGGGGGGTGCGGAAGGCAGTCATCAGCCACCGACCAGGGGGACGAGCTTCAGGAACGTGACCTCGGTGCCGAGCGTCAACTCGATCTCCTCGTCCGGGTCGGTGACCTGACGGTCCCCCACCAGCACCAGGAAGCCGTTCGCTGCGAAGGCCCGCTGGGCCAGGGCCGTCTGCGCCTCGGGGTCGATCCGGCGGGGCGTGCGCACCGCGTAGCCGTTCAGCACGCGCTCGGTGTCCTCGGGCTGTACGAGGCCCTGGAAGATCTCCGGCGTGCGGGCGTTGTACTCCGCGACCTCCTGGAACACCCGGCGCCGGATCAGTTCCCCTACGGTCAGCCGCTCTTCGGCGATCTCCAGCCCCCAGGCCGTCCGCCGCTCCCCCGCCGTCGTCTCGTCGACGAACGTCACGATTCCCATGCCGACGACAGTACGAGGCGCCACTGACAATCACCCCGGACCTTGTGTTGAACATGTTCAAAAGTATGTCTAGAGTCATCCCCGACAGCGTTTTGAACGTGTTCAAGAAGGGTGGGGCAATGGACCGCACGGTCATCGCCTACGTCATCTACCTGCTGGTCAGCATCGGCCTGACCGTCTGGGTGGCCCGCACGCTCAGCAAGAACGGGAGGATCTTCCTCGCCGACGTGCTGCACGGCAACGAGAAGCTCGCCGACGCCGTCAACCACCTCCTGGTGGTCGGCTTCTACCTCGTCAACCTCGGGTTCGTCGCTCTGTACCTGAGCGACGACGAGACCATCGCCGACGCGCGCGGCATCTTCGAGGCCCTGTCGACCAAGCTCGGCGTGGTGCTGCTGGTGCTCGGCGTGATGCACCTGAGCAACGTCTACGTGCTCAACCGGATCCGGCGCCGGGGCGCCATGGAGCGGGAGCAGGTGCCGCCGGTGCCGCCGCAGGGCTGGGCCACCCCGTCGGCGAGGGCCTGAGCGGAGGCCCGCGTGAACGCGATCGCACCGGTCCGCCGGCTCACCGTCCTGTACGACGCCGAGTGCTCCCTGTGCGCGTTCCTGCGCGACTGGCTCCTGCGGCAGCCCCAACTGGTGCCGCTGGAGCTGGTCCCGGCCGCCTCCGAGGAGGCCCGGCGGCGCTTCCCCGGCCTCGACCACGGCGCGACCCTCGACGAGATCACCGTCGTCGGGGACGCCGGGCAGGTCTACCGGGGCCCCGCCGCCTGGGTGGTCACCCTGTGGGCGCTGCGCGAGCACCGGCCGCTCGCCCACCGGCTGAGCACGCCGTCCGGTGCCCGGCTCGCCAAGGGGGCGGTGCTCGCCGCCGCCAAGTGGCGCGGTGCGCAGGGGCACCGGGGGCGGCGCGGCGGCGCGCAGTGGGACGGCCGGGTGTACCGGCGGGCGGACGGCTGGTCGTACGACCCCGCCGGCGGCTGGAGCTACACCCCACCGGGCTGCGCCGACGGCACCTGCGCCCCTCGGTAGCCGCACCGGTGCTGACGTTAGGCTCTCTTTCCGTGCCCGCGAAGAACGACGGCCCCGACGACGGCGCCCCCACCAAGTCCGAGCAGACCCGCGCCCTGATCCTGGAGACGGCCATGCGGCTGTTCCAGGAGCGCGGCTACGACAAGACGACGATGCGGGCCATCGCCACGGAGGCCGGGGTCTCCGTCGGCAACGCGTACTACTACTTCGCGGGCAAGGAGCACCTGATCCAGGGCTTCTACGACCGGATCGCCGCCGAGCACCAGGTGGCGGTCCGGGAGATCCTGGACCGGGAGAGCGACCTGGAGGCCCGCCTGGCGGGGGTGCTGCGGGCCTGGCTCGACATCGCGGCGCCGTACCACGAGTTCGCGGTGCAGTTCTTCAAGAACGCCGCCGACCCGGACAGCCCGCTCAGCCCCTTCTCCCCCGAGTCGGAGCACGCGCGCGAGGAGGCCATCAGCGTCCACCGGGAGGTGCTCGCCGGGGCCACGAAGACCAAGGTGCCCGAGGAACTGCGGGAGGTCCTGCCCGAGTTGATGTGGCTGTCGCAGATGGGGCTCGTCCTGTACTGGATCTTCGACCGCACCGAGGGGCGCGAGCGCAGCTACCGGCTGGCCGAGCGCGGCGCCCGGCTCACGGCGCGCGGCGTCGCCCTGGCCCGCTTCCGGGTGCTGCGGCCGCTCGTGCGTGACGTGCACGCGCTGTTCACCGAGTTCCTGCCGGGGATGACGAACGCCATCCCCGATCCGGCGGCCCGGCGGCGCACCGATCCCTGAGCCGCGACCGGGGCGGGCGGTCGCAGCACAGGTCGACGGGCCGAGGGTCCGCGCGGTCAGGCCTGCTTCGACGCGAGCTCGATCAGGGTGATGTCCGACGGTGCGCCCACGCGGGTGGGCGGGCCCCAGGCGCCGGCGCCGCGTGAGACGTAGAGCTGGGTGTCGCCGTAGCGCTCCAGGCCGGCGAGGGTGGGGTTCGCCCCGGCGGCGATGAGATTCCCGGGCCAGAGCTGGCCGCCGTGGGTGTGGCCGGAGAGCTGGAGGTCGACGCCGTGCTCGACGGCGTCGTGGATCAGGACGGGCTGGTGGGCGAGCAGTACGCACGCGCGTGCGGTGTCCCGGTCGCCGAGCGCCCTCGCGAAGTCGGGGCCCTGGCCCTCGTCCTCGCCCGCGAGGTCGTTGACGCCGGCCAGATCGAAGTACGGCATCTCCCTGCGTGCGTTCTCCAGAGGGTTCAGGCCCAGGCGGCGGACCTCCTCGACCCACTGCCCGGCGCCGGAGAAGTACTCGTGGTTGCCGGTGACGAAGTAGGACCCGTGCCGGGCCCTCAGCCGGGCGAGCGGTGCGGCCGCCGGGCCCAGGTCCTTCACGCTGCCGTCGACCAGGTCGCCGACGACCGCGATCAGATCGGGCTGGGTCGCGTTGATCGTGTCGACGACCTTCTGTGCGAAGCCGCGCCCCAGGACCGGGCCGAGGTGCACGTCGCTGACCACGGCGATCCGGTACCCATGCGCCGCCCGCGGCAGCTTGGCCAGCGGCACGGTGACCCGCTTGACCTTCGGCCCACGCAGCACGCCGTACGTCCCGTACCCCACGGTCCCGACGGCAGCGGCCGCGGCGGCCCCGGCGACGACCCGTGAGACGAAGAGACGCCGGGAGGGGCCGGTGGGTGCGGCGTCCGCCGTGGTGAGCCGCTGGGGTGCGCCCTCGGCGCCGGGTACGGGGCCGGCCTGCGGACCGGAGGCGGTCGCACCGCCGCGGTCGGGCCGGGAGGCGGCTGCGGATGCGGATGTGTGGGTCGCGCCGTGGCCCGGCTGCGGGCCTGCCGCCGCCGCGGAGGCGGACGCCCCAGCGGCGCTGCCCGCCTGCGCGGAGGCCTCGGGCGCGGAGGCCTCGGGCGCGGAGGGCGCGCCGCTGCGTTTCGCCTGCGGCGCGGCTGTCGTGGCCGAGGGCACACCGGCGCCGCGGTCCGGCCGGGAGGCGGCTGCGGGTGCCCTCGCGGGTGCGGGTGCGCCGGGCGCGCTCCCGCCCGGCTGCGGGCCTGCCGACGTCACGGAAGCCCCCTGCGGGCCGGGCTCGGGGGCCGGGGCCCGCGTCGGAACCGGGTCCCCGGTGGTCGTCGCCGGGCCGGGCCGGCGGGCCCGGTCCGTTCGTCTCGCCCGGTGTTCGAGGAAGCGGCGCAGCAACGGCCGGACGATCTCCCCGGCCAGGACCGCCAGCAGCAGGTACATGGACAGGGCCAGCCACAGGAAGCCCGGCCAGGCGAGGACCTGCTGGAGCCAGAACGGGGCGCCCGAGCGTTCGGCGACCAGGGCCGCGATCGCCAGGACCCAGCCGCCGGCGATCAGGACCGCACCCGCGCGGCGGGTGAGGCCCGGGCCGCGGGTCGTGTCGCGGAACAGGCGGCGCCACACGTACCAGTTGGCCGTCACGACGACGGCCAGGACCGCCACTACGACGAGTACGAAAACGATGACCACGGTGTCGTGTCTCCCGATCGCCCTATGACGTCCGGCGCAGTGCGCGCAGACCACGCAACCCGATGGCCCCGACGACCGTCCCCAATACGAAGGAAACGACGGCGAGCAGCAGGTGCACCCAGAAGTACGCCGTGGGATCACCGTCGTCGAACGCGAGCCCGCTGCTGTCCTTGACAAGGTTCTTGACGAAAGTGATCCAGATGACCCAGCTCCACACCCCGAAGGCGAGCAGGAACCAGGAGACGGGGCGGCTGAGCTTCATGAGACCAGTATCGCCAGAGCCTGTCCGGTTCCTTTCCCGGGGTGGGGCTGAGGGCGGGACTTCCCCTCGTACGGCATGTACGTTTCCGACCGTGCCCGCTCCGAATAAGACCATCAGGCGATCCCTGCTGGTCACCTCTGCCGTCCTGTCGTCCCTCGCCCTGGCCGCACCCGCCGCCGTCGCCGCCCCGAGCCCCTCGGGCAGCCCGTCGGCGAGCCCCTCGGCCACTCCCCCGGCGTCGATGTCGACCGTGGGCGGCACCCGTCTCGGGCAGCCGGGGACGCAGGTGAACCTGGCGAGCGGCGTGCCGGTGCTGCCGAAGGACGTGAGCGCCCGCTCCTGGATCGTGGCCGACGCCGAGTCGGGTGACGTGCTGGCCGCGCACAACGCGCACTGGCGCCTCGCCCCGGCGAGCACGCTGAAGATGCTGTTCGCGGACACGCTGCTGCCGAAGTTCCCGAGGGACACCAAGCACAAGGTCGTCCCCTCCGACCTGGCGGGCATCGGCCCGGGCTCCAGCATGGTCGGGATAAAGGAGGAGGAGACGTACACGGTCCACGACCTGTGGCTGGGCGTCTTCCTGCGCTCCGGCAACGACGCCGTGCACGTGCTGTCCGCCATGAACAAGGGCGTCGAGAACACCGTCAAGGACATGAACGAGCACGCCGAGGAGCTCCAGGCCCTCGACACGCACGTGGTCAGCCCGGACGGCTACGACGCCGAGGGGCAGGTCTCCTCCGCGTACGACCTCACGCTGATCGCCCGCTCGGGGCTGCAGAAGAAGGACTTCCGGGAGTACTGCTCGACGGTCACCGCGAAGTTCCCCGGCGAGACGAAGAAGGACAAGAAGGGCAAGACGGTCCGCAAGCCCTTCGAGATCCAGAACACCAACCGGCTGCTGGCCGGCGACTCGGACGTGCCCGTCTACCAGGGCATCGCGGGCGTCAAGAACGGCAACACCACCAACGCCGGCGCCACCTTCACCGGTGTCGCCGAGCGGAACGGCAAGGTGCTGCTCGTCACGGTGATGAAACCGGAGAAGGACGAGCACAACGAGGTCTACAAGGAGACGGCCCGGCTGTTCGACTGGGGCTTCAAGGCGGCCGGCAAGGTGCAGCCGGTGGGCGAGCTGGTGCCGCCCAGGGGCGCCGCGCCGGCCGGTGCCCAGCCCGGCGCGAACCCCTCCGGCGAGGCCGGCGGCTCCGGGGACGGCGGCGGCACGGCCGGGACCGGTGCGAAGCCGGTGGCCAGTGCCCCGGCCGCGGACGGCTCCAGCGGCATCGGGACCGCGCTCGGCATCACGGGCGGGGTGCTGGTGCTGCTCGCGGGCGGCGCGTTCCTGGTCAACCGCCGCTGGCCGCTGCCGGATCTGGTGCGTCGCCGGACTCGTCCGTGAGCTCAGGGACTTCGTCCTGCTTGCTCTGCGTCGCCGTCCAGGAGGCGCAGAACAGCACCAGCTTCGAGGTGAAGTTGATCCACAGCAGCAGTGCGACGGGCACGCCGAACGCGCCGTACATGCTCTTCGCTGCCACGCCCTGCAGATAGCCGCTGAGCAGCAGCTTCAGCAGTTCGAAGCCGACCGCGCCGGTCAGCGCCGCCACGAACAGGCGGTGGCGCGTGGGCTCGACGCCGGGCAGCAGGGTCAGGACGTAGAGCAGGAGCAGGAAGTCGGTGAGCACGGCGATCAGGAACGCCGCGACGTGCAGCAGGACGCCGCTCCAGCCGCCCTCGTCGATGCCCAGCTGCCGGGTGATCCAGCCGATCATCGCGGACGCGACGGTGGAAGCGGCGATGGTGACGAGGAGCGCGCCGCCGAGGCCGACCAGGACCCCCGCGTCCTTGGCGTAGCGCAGGGCCGGGTTCTCCTCGTCGTCGGGCAGCTCCCACACCGCCCGCAGGCACTCGCGCATCGAGCCGGCCCAGTTGATGCCGGTGAACAGCAGCAGGGCGCCCGCGATGAGGCCGATCGTGCCGGCGTTGTCCACCAGGCCGGCGATGTCCAGCTGGTCGGAGATGCCGGGCACCTGCTCGGCGATCTTGTCCTGCAGCGTGTCCTGCTGCTCGGTGCTGAGCGTGGCGGCGGCGATGGCGGCGGACACCGTCAGCAGCGGGAACAGCGCGACGAAACTCGTGAAGGTCATCGCGGCGGCCAGCCGCGTCCACTTCACGCGGTCCAGCCGCTCGTACGACCGCCACGCGTGCGTGATCATCAGCCGCTCCGCCCACGGCCCGATCACCGGGAGCTTTTTCAGCCAGTCCATGATCCGACTCTGCCCTCCGCCCGGAACACCCATGTACGGGTACCCCAGAACCGCAGGACTGTGGCCAGTGCCATACCGATGACCGCGCCGGAGACGGTGTCCGCGCGCTGCGAGGTGAGCCCGAGGCCGTAGTGGCTGACGGCCAGGCAGAGCAGCTGGACGGCGGCACCGGCGAGGTTCACCGCGAAGAACACGGCGTACGGACGCAGGCCCGGTGCGCGTGTGGTCCGGTAGGGGCCGAGGGCGTTGCCCGCGTAGGCGACCGTGCAGGCGGCCAGGAAGGACAGGGACTTGGCGGTGAGCGGGTCGAGTCCGGCGGGGCCGCGCAGGCCGGTGAACAGGGCGAGGTCGACGGTGTAGGCGAGGAGACCGACGGTGGCGAAGCCGATCAGCTCCCGGCGGCACGGGACGCCGGGGCTTCGCCACGCGCGGGGGGTCACCAATTCGCCACGGCCAGGCCGTACATCGCCACCCACGACACGCCGATGAGGGCGAGCGCGCGGTCGCGCAGGACGACGTCCTCGGGTTCGCCGGCCGTGCCGCGGTCGGCGAAGACGGCGTACCTGAGGATCGCCAGGATGAAGGCGACCATGGACAGTTGGCGCCAGGGCAGCACGCTGGTGTGCGGGACGCCGCCCTCCTCCATGGCCCACAGGCAGTAGCCGAGGACGGCGACACCGGCCGCGAGCTGCCAGACGAAACGGAGGTAGCCGGTGGTGTACTCGGTGAGCAACGCGCGGGTGGCACCCGCCTTTCCGGCCATCTGGACGGCCTCCGAGTAGCGCTTGGCCGACACCATGAACAGTGCGCCGAAGCCGGTGGTGATCAGGAACCAGCGCGACAGCGGGATGCCGAGGGCGAGTCCGCCGACCATGGCCCGCATCAGGAAGCCGGTCGTGACGACGGCGAGGTCGACGACGAGAATGTGCTTGAGGCTGATGCAGTAGGCCAGTTGCATGGCGAGGTAGGCGGTCAGGAGGGCGGCGACGGCGGGGCCGCACAGCCAGGCCGCCGCGGCGGGCGCGAGGACGCCGAGGCAGCCGCCGACGGCGTAGGCGACGGGCACGGGGACCTGCCCGGCGGCCACCGGGCGGTGCCGCTTGACGGGGTGGGCGCGGTCGGCGTCGGCGTCGCGGGCGTCGTTGACGAGGTAGACGGCGGCGGCGCAGGCGGTGAAGAGGACGAAGACGAGGGCGAGTCGGCTCAGCGCGTGCCGGGAGAAGAGCTCGCCGGCGGCGGCCGGGGCGGCGATCACGAGGATGTTCTTGACCCACTGCTTGGGGCGCGCGGTCCGGAGGAGACCGGCCGGGAGACCGCCCTTGCGGGGTGGCGCGGGCCGCTCCCGGTGGGTGCGCTGCCGCAGGACGGCCGTCTCAGTCATGGTGGGCGCCTCCCCTCATCCAGCGGGCGCCGAGCCGGGCCGTGAGAGCGCCGAGGGCCGCGCCGGCGGCTACGTCGGAGGGGTAGTGGACGCCGGCCACGAGGCGCGAGACGCACACGGCGGCGGCGAGCGGCGGCACCGCGTGTGCTCCCAGGGCGCCGAAGGCGACTGCGGCGGCCGCGGCGGAGGTGGCGTGCGAGCTGGGGAAGGAGTGCCGGCCGGCGGTGCGCACCAGGGGCACGACGTGCGCGGGACGCGGCCTGCGCACGACCCGTTTCACTCCCATGCTGACGAGGTGTGCCCCGGCGGTGAGGGCCGTGCCGCGCAGCCAGGCACCGCGTCGCCTGCCGTCGACGGCGGCTCCGGCGAGCCCCGCCGCCAGCCACAGCGCCGCGTGCTCCCCCGCCCAGGACAGGGCACGCGCGGCACCGGCCACGCGCGGGTCCGTGCCGCACTTGCTGAGCGCCGAAACGATCCGGTGGTCCATGTCGTGCAGGTCGTCGAGGTCGTCCATGTGGACTCACTGTTCACGCCCACCAGGCCTGAACTCCGGCAATATTGGGCGACATCCCATTAATCACCCATTTCGGGGAGAGATGCCATGTTCTCGAACTGATCGCTCACATCAGGGCGATACGGTCGCGGACATGTCTGCCGACACCGATTCCGACCCGGACGTCATGGGCCTGGACCACACCACCGTCACGGGCTGGGGCCGCACCGCCCCCACCGCCGCCCGGCTGATCCGCCCACGGACGTACGAGGAGGCCGCGGCAGCCGTCCGGGACTGCGGGGCCCGTGGCGGCATCCCCCGGGGCCTGGGACGGGCGTACGGGGACGCGGCGCAGAACGCGGGCGGGTCCGTGCTCGACATGACGGCCCTGGACCGCGTGCACGCGATCGACGCCGACGGCGGGACCGTGCTGTGCGACGCGGGCGTCTCCCTGCACCGGCTGATGGAGGTGCTGCTGCCGCTCGGCTGGTTCGTGCCGGTCACCCCCGGCACGCGCTACGTCACCGTCGGCGGGGCGATCGGCGCCGACATCCACGGCAAGAACCACCACGTCTCGGGCTCCTTCGCCCGGCACGTGCTCGCCCTCGAACTGCTCACCGCGGACGGCGAGATCCGCACGGTGATCCCCGGCACGCCGCTCTTCGACGCCACCGCGGGTGGCATGGGCCTCACCGGGGTGATCCTCACCGCGACGATCCGGCTCCAGCCGGTCGAGACCTCCCTGATGTCGGTCGACACCGAGCGGGCGACGGACCTCGACGACCTGATGGCCCGGCTGGCGGCCACCGACCACCGCTACCGCTACTCGGTCGCCTGGATCGACCTGCTGGCCCGGGGCGCCGCCACCGGCCGCGCGGTCCTCACCCGCGGCGACCACGCCCCGCTGGACGCGCTCCCCGCCCGCCTGCGCCGGGACCCGCTCGCCTTCCGCACCCCCCGCCTCCCGGCCACCCCCGCGATCCTCCCCGAGGGCCTGCTCAGCCGGACGAGCGTGAGCCTCTTCAACGAGCTCTGGTACCGCAAGGCCCCCCACGCGCGGACCGGCCGACTCCAGCGCATCTCCGGCTTCTTCCACCCCCTGGACGGGGTCCCCCACTGGAACCGCGTCTACGGCCGGGGCGGCTTCGTGCAGTACCAGTTCGTCGTCGGCCACGGCCGGGAGGACGCCCTGCGCCGCATCGTGCGCCGCATCTCCGAACGCCGCTGCCCGTCCTTCCTCGCCGTCCTCAAGCGCTTCGGGGAGTCCGACCCGGGCTGGCTGTCCTTCCCCGTGCCGGGCTGGACGCTGGCGCTGGACATCCCGGCGGGTCTGCCCGGCCTCGGGGCGTTCCTCGACGAACTCGACGAGGAGGTCGCCGCCGCGGAAGGGCGCGTCTACCTCGCCAAGGACGCCCGGCTGCGTCCTGAGCTCCTCGCGGCCATGTACCCGCGCCTCGACGACTTCCGCGAGCTGCGCGCCGAGCTGGACCCGCGCGGGGTGTTCGTGTCCGACCTGGCCCGCCGCCTCAGTCTCTGAGCAACCTCTAGGAGCTGCTGTCATGAAGGACGCCTTCGGCCTCCCCCAGTCCCTGCTCGTCCTCGGCGGTACGTCCGAGATCGCGCTGGCCACCGCCCGCCGGCTCATCGCCCGCCGCACCCGCACGGTGTGGCTCGCCGGCCGCCCCTCCCCCGCCCTGGAGGCAGCCGCCGGGCAGCTGCGCGGCCTCGGGGCCGACGTGCACACCGTCGCCTTCGACGCGCTCGACCCGGCCTCCCACGAGGCCGTGCTCGGCAAGGTCTTCGCCGAGGGCGACGTCGACATGGTGCTGCTCGCCTTCGGGCTCCTCGGCGACCAGGCCCGCGACGAGCGGGAGCCGGAGGCGGCGGTGCGGGTCGCGCAGACCAACTACACCGGCGCGGTCTCGGCAGGTCTGGTGTGCGCCCGCTCGCTCCAGTCCCAGGGGCACGGCTCGCTCGTCGTGATGTCCTCCGTTGCGGGCGAGCGGGCCCGCCGGGCGAACTTCATCTACGGCTCCAGCAAGGCCGGCCTCGACGCCTTCGCGCAGGGCCTGGGCGACGCGCTGCACGGCACGGGCGTGCACGTCATGGTCGTACGCCCCGGCTTCGTCCGGACGCGGATGACCGCCGGTCTGCCCGAGGCGCCGCTGGCGACCACGCCCGAGGCGGTCGCGTCGGCCGTGGAACTGGGGCTGCGGCGCCGCTCGGAGACGGTGTGGGTGCCCGGGACGCTGCGCGTGGTGATGGCGGCGCTGCGGCACCTGCCGCGCGGGGTGTTCCGGCGGCTGCCGGTCTGATCCGGCGGCGGATCAGCGCAGGGGGACCGAGCCGCGCTCCACATGCCCGCCCTGCGGTGGGACCACCGAGCCGCCGAAGGGGAACTCGCGGAGCTTGCGCCAGACGCCGTCGGCGCCCTGCTCGTAGAGGGCGAAGCCGGTGCAGGGCCACTCGGCCTCGTAGCCGGCGAGTTCCTCGAAGGCGCGGTCCATGGCCGCCTCGTCGATGCCGTGCGCCACGGTGACGTGCGGGTGGTAGGGGAACTGCAGCTCGCGCGCGGCAGGCCCGGCGGGGTCGCGGACCTGCTGCTGGAGCTGTGTGCAGGCCTCAGCGCCCGCGACGACCCGGACGAACACCACCGGCGACACGGGCCGGAAGGTGCCGGTGCCGGACAGCCGCATGGGGAACGCGCGGCCGGACGCGGCGACCTCGGCCAGATGCGCCTCGACGGCCGGCAGGGCGGCCTCGTCCACCTCCGTCGGCGGCAGCAGGGTGACGTGCGTGGGGATGCCGTGCGCCGAGGCGTCGCCGAAGCCCGCGCGCAGCTGCTGGAGCTCGCTGCCGTGAGGCTCCGGGACCGCGATCGAGACACCGATCGTTACGGTCCCCACGTCATCTCCTGTCGTGTCAGTGTGGCCGCTGATACGACCACCCGGATATCGACTGTACGGCCACGACCGGGTTACGGGCAGGCGCAACCGAAGTGATGTACAGCGCTGTTCGGTGGTATGGCTGTGCGCGGGGGCGGGTTCAGTGCTTGGCGGGCAGGAAGCCGACCTTGTCGTACGTCTGCGCGAGGGTCTCCGCGGCGACCGCACGTGCCTTCTCGGCGCCCTTGGCCAGGATCGAGTCGAGCGTCTCGGGGTCGTCCAGGTACTGCTGGGTACGCTCCCGGAACGGCGTCACGAACTCGACCATGACCTCGGCGAGGTCCGTCTTGAGCGCGCCGTAGCCCTTGCCCTCGTACTTCTCCTCCAGCTCGGCGATGCCGGCCCCGGTGAGGGTCGAGTAGATGCCGAGGAGGTTGCTGATGCCCGGCTTCCCGGCGACGTCGTAGCGGATCACGGTGTCCGTGTCGGTGACGGCGCTCTTGACCTTCTTGGCCGTGGCCTTCGGCTCGTCGAGGAGGTTGATGAGGCCCTTCGGCGTGGAGGCCGACTTGCTCATCTTGATCGACGGGTCCTGAAGGTCGTAGATCTTCGCCGTCTCCTTGAGGATGTACGGCTTCGGCACGGTGAAGGTCGGGCCGAACCGGCCGTTGAAGCGCTCGGCGAGGTCGCGGGTGAGCTCGATGTGCTGGCGCTGGTCCTCGCCGACCGGGACCTCGTGGGCCTGGTAGAGCAGGATGTCGGCGACCTGCAGGATCGGGTACGTGAACAGGCCGACCGAGGCGCGCTCGGCGCCCTGCTTGGCGGACTTGTCCTTGAACTGGGTCATCCGGCCGGCCTCGCCGAAGCCGGTGAGGCAGTTCATGACCCAGGCGAGCTGTGCGTGCTCGGGGACGTGGCTCTGCACGAAGAGCGTGCAGCGGTCGGGGTCGAGACCCGCCGCGAGGAGCTGGGCCACGGCGAGGCGCGTGTTCGCGCGCAGGTCCTTCGGGTCCTGCGGGACGGTGATCGCGTGCAGGTCGACGACCATGTAGAACGCGTCGTGGGTCTCCTGCAGGGCCACCCACTGGCGGACGGCGCCGAGGTAGTTGCCGAGGTGGAACGAGCCGGCGGTGGGCTGGATCCCGGAGAGCACGCGAGGTCGGTCAGAGGCCATGCCCACCATTCTCTCAGGTCCCGGGGGCCGATCCGGAACCGGCCGGAAACAGACGGGATCCCGTTCGGCCCCGGCGGTGTAACAAGGGGTGGGGCACGGGAGGGGCATGGCCCTTGCCGCGTTCCGGGCGTCGCGGACGCGGTGCGGACAGGGAGGGGGAACCGATGCGGGCACGGGACGGGGCCGGGAGAGGGCGGGGCCGGGGCGGGGCGCGAGCGGTGGTGCGCGGGCGGCGCCCGGCAGCGGGAGCCTCCCGCTCGGGCGGTGGGGCGGGGGTGTCGCGGCGCGTCGTGGTGTGGCGGACGCTGGTCGTGGCGGTGGTGGGCGCTCTGGCCGGGTGTGTGACGGTGCCGTCCGCCGTGGCCCGTCCGGTGCCGGCCCGGGACGCCCCCGACGTGGCGATGGTCGTCGCGGGCAGCACGGGACGGACGACGGCGGTGCGCTCGGGCCAGCCGGCCTTCGCCCGGCTGTGGCAGCTGCTGCAGCCCACGTCCAGGGGGACGGAACGGGTGCCGGAGGAATGGACGGAGGGGAACTTTCCGCAGGTGAGGCTCACCGTGGTGTGGGGGCTGTCCGGTGTCGGCGGCCGGCCGAGCACGAGCCGGCCGCCGGGCGGGGACGTGGCCGTCGAGCGGCAGGACCAGCTGGTGGTGGCCGAGGACGGTACGCCCTGGGTCCGCACGGATCCGGCGCCCGCCGTGGAGGACGACGACATCCGCTGGCACCGGGCGCCGCGGTCGCTCTTCGAGCGGCTGGACGGGGCTCGGCTGCTCGGTGCCGCGGAGGGCGGTCCCGCCGGGAGCACGGCCGCCGACCCGCCCGGTGCGGCGCGGGGTGAGGCCCGCTGGGCGGTGGCGGCAGGGGCACTGGGGCTCGCGGCCGGTGCCGGCGGCACGCTGCTGATACGCCGCGCGGCGGCCCGGCGCGAAGCCGGACCGCCGCGGGAGGAACCGCGTCAGGTGCTGATCGACCTGGACGGGTGACGAGCCTCGGGCGTCAGCCCAGGTCGATCTCCGGGTACAGCGGGAAACCGGCCACGAGGTCGGTGGCGCGGTGGGAGATCTCGTCGGCGATCTTCGCGTCGAGGACGTGGGACGCCTTGGAGGGGGCGCCCGACTTGGTCGTGCCCGCTTCCGTCGTGGTGAGGACGCGGTCGATGAGGCCGGCGACCTCGTCCATCTCGGCGGTGCCCAGGCCGCGGGTGGTCAGGGCGGGGGTGCCGATGCGGATGCCGGAGGTGTACCAGGCGCCGTTCGGGTCGGCGGGGATGGCGTTGCGGTTGGTGACGATGCCCGAGTCGAGCAGGGCAGCCTCGGCCTGGCGGCCGGTGAGGCCGTAGGAGGAGGCGACGTCGATCAGGTTCAGGTGGTTGTCCGTACCGCCGGTCACCAGGGTCGCGCCGCGGCGCATCAGGCCCTCGGCGAGGGCGCGGGAGTTGTCGACGATGCGCTGGGCGTAGTCCTGGAAGGCGGGCTGGCGGGCCTCCGCGAGGGCCACGGCCTTGGCGGCCATGACGTGCGGGAGCGGGCCGCCGAGGACCATCGGGCAGCCACGGTCGACCTGGTCCTTGAGGGAGTCGTCGCACAGGACCATGCCGCCGCGGGGGCCGCGCAGCGACTTGTGGGTGGTCGTCGTCACGATCTGGGCGTGCGGGACCGGGTCGAAGTCGCCGGTGAGGACCTTGCCCGCGACCAGGCCGGCGAAGTGCGCCATGTCGACCATGAGCGTCGCGCCGACCTCGTCGGCGATCTCCCGCATGATCCGGAAGTTCACCAGACGGGGGTAGGCGGAGTAGCCGGCGACGATGATCAGCGGCTTGAACTCCCGGGCGGAGACCCGCAGCGCCTCGTAGTCGATGAGGCCCGTGGCCGGGTCCGTGCCGTAGGAGCGCTGGTCGAACATCTTGCCGGAGATGTTCGGGCGGAAGCCGTGGGTGAGATGGCCGCCGGCGTCCAGGGACATGCCGAGCATGCGCTGGTTGCCGAAGGCGCGGCGCAGCTCGGCCCAGTCCGCCTCGGAGAGGTCGTTGACCTGGCGGACGCCGGCCTTCTCCAGGGCGGGGACCTCGACGCGCTGGGCGAGGACCGACCAGAAGGCGACGAGGTTGGCGTCGATGCCGGAGTGCGGCTGGACGTAGGCGTGGCGGGCGCCGAAGAGTTCCCTGGCGTGCTCGGCGGCGAGGCCCTCGACCGTGTCGACGTTGCGGCAGCCGGCGTAGAAGCGGCGGCCGATGGTGCCCTCGGCGTACTTGTCGCTGAACCAGTTGCCCATCGCCAGGAGCGTGGCCGGGGAGGCGTAGTTCTCGGAGGCGATCAGCTTGAGCATCTCGCGCTGGTCGGCGACCTCCTGGCCGATGGCGTCCGCCACGCGGGGTTCGACGGCGCGGATCACGTCGAGGGCGGCGCGGTAGGCGGTGGAAGCGGGGGAGAGGGGCTCGGCTGGCATGGTGGACCTCCGGACGTTGCGTTCAGCGTTCACGGTACGGCCCAGGCGCACGGCTCTCTCTGCTCGGACCGCTCCCCGATGGTTCGTCCATCCCAGCGCGCCAGTCACGGCCCGGCGATCAGCCTACCGGGTGGGGTGGGCGGGGAGCATCTGCCGGGTTGCTCGTGGGTGTCTGCCGGGTTGCTCATAGGTACCGGGTGCGGGTCCTTCGTGGTTGATCGCGCAGTTCCCCGCGCCCCTTCCAGGGGCGTGCCCCCAGGCCCTGTCTAAAGGATCACGTGGGGGAGGAATCGTGCGTACTCATCCGTGATCAGGCCCGAGGACTCCCGGATGCCCAGGCCCGCCGGCTCGTTCTCCACCACCCAGGCGCCGAGGACCACCCGGTTGCCGTCGAAGTCGGGCAGGGGGGCCAGTTGCTGGTAGCAGCAGGGCTCGTCGCGGAGGGTGGGGTCGGATCCGGGCTCGTGGACCGTGACGCCCGCGCCCTCCCGGCCGAGGAGCGGCTTGGCGACCCAGCCCTTGGGCGGCAGGTCCCGGGGGCCGTCCAGGTAGGCCGGGAGGAGGTTCGGGTGGTCGGGGTGGAGCTCCCAGAGGATCGCCAGGAGCGCCTTGTTGCTGAGGAGCATCTTCCAGGCCGGTTCTATCCACAGGGTGGAGCCCGTGCCACCGCCGTTGTCGAGGGTGTCCAGGACGTGGCCGGCGAAGCGGTCGGTGGTGAGCCATTCCCAGGGGTAGAGCTTGAAGACGCTGCGGATGAAGCGCAGGCGCTGGTCGACGAAGCGGCCGGAGAGGCGGTCCCAGCCGATCTCCTCCATGGAGATCCAGTCGGTGGCGAGGCCCGCCTGCTCGGCGGTCTCCTTCAGGTAGGCGACCGTCATCAGGTCCTCGCCGAGTTCGTCGGCGGAGGAGTAGGCGAAGTAGAGGGGGCTGCCCGGCGGGAGGAGGGCGGCCTGCTTCTTCCATGCGTCGATGAGGCGTTCGTGGAGCGAGTTCCACTGGTCGGCGCCGGGGAAACGGTCCTCCATCCAGAACCACTGGGGGGACGCGGCCTCGACCAGTGAGGTGGGGGTGTCGGCGTTGTACTCCAGAAGCTTGGCGGGGCCGGTGCCGTCGTAGCGGAGGTCGAAGCGGCCGTACACGGAGGGGAGTTCGGATCGGCGGTGCCAGGCCTCTGCGACCGTGCGGGCGACGCGGGGGTCGGTGATGCCCAGGTCCGCGAAGCGGTCCCGGGTGACGATGTGGTCGGCCGCCGCCAGACACATGCGGTGGAGGTCCTCGACCACCTCTTCGAGGGCCTCGATCTCCTCCAGGGAGAAGACGTAGTACGCGCTCTCGTCCCAGTAGGGGCGCAGGGAGTCGTCGGGGTAGCGGGTGAGGGGGTAGATCAGGCCCTGTTCCTCGACGGTCCGCTGCCAGCCGGGGCGGGGCTCGATGGTCCGGCGTTCCATCTGCTGTGCCCGCCCGTCAGCCGCCGCCGCTGCCGGAGCCGGAGCAGCCGAAGCCGCCCCGGTCGACGGCCTCGCTGCGGCTGAAGGTGCCGTGCTCGGCGTAGCCGCCGCTGACGTCGGCGTCGTAGTACCAGTCGGAGTCGGTGGCTCCGCTCTTGCCGGTCTTCTTGCGGTTCGTGCCGGAGGAGGACGTGCCGGACGAGCAGTTCCTGTCGGCGACGATCTTGTAGCCGTTGATGTAGTCGTAGCTGTCCCGGTCCACACAGCGGCGGTCGGGGTCGGAGCCGCACGCGGACAGGGCCGCCGCGAGGACGCCCATGCCGCCCAGCACCACCGTGCTCGAACGCAGCCTTCGCCGTGTTTCAGCCATGTGCGCGTCTCCCCCGTGTCTCCCCGTTGTGCACTGACAGACGGTCAGCCTAGAGACCGGTGTGAACGGGCGCGCATGACCCCCTGCCCGAGGCCGCTCCCCTACTGTCGATTTGTGATCTTTGGGATGGTGTGCGCCCTTGGTGCGGCGGTCTGCTTCGGTACGGCGACGGTGCTGCAGGCGATCGCCGCGCGGTCGGCGGCGGCGACCGGGCCGGGCGGGGACGTGGCGCTGTTGTGGCGGGCACTGCGGCAGTGGCGGTATCTGGCCGGCCTCGGACTGGACGGGCTCGGGTTCGTCCTGCAGATCCTCGCGCTGCGGTCGGTGCCGATCTACGCCGTGGGGGCGGCGCTGGCCGCGAGCCTCGCGGTGACGGCCGTGGTCGCGGCGCGGCTGCTCAAGGTCCGGCTGAGCCGGGTCGAGTGGGCGGCGGTGGCGGTGGTGTGCACCGGGCTCGCGCTGCTGGGGCTGGCGTCCGGGGCGGAGGGCGACGAGGAAGGGCCGGCCTGGCTGAGGTGGGCGATGCTCGGGGCGGCGGCCGGGGTGCTGCTGCTCGGGTCGGCGGGCGGGCGGCTGCCGGAGCGGGGGCGGGCGCTGACGCTGGGGCTCGGGGCGGGGCTGGGGTTCGGGGTGGTGGAGGTTGCGGTGCGGCTCATCGACGGGCTGTCCCCCGGTGAGCTGTTCCCCAATCCGGCGACGTACGCGCTGCTGCTGGGCGGCGGGGCGGCGTTCCTGCTGCTGACCTCGGCCCTGCAGCGGGGGTCGGTGACCACGGCGACGGCCGGGCTGGTGCTCGGGGAGACCGTCGCGCCCGCGCTGATCGGTGTGGTGTGGCTCGGGGACCGTACGCGGCCGGGGCTCGCGTGGCTGGCGATCCTCGGGTTCGCGGTTGCGGTGGCGGGGGCGCTGGCGTTGTCGCGGTTCGGGGAGGCGCCGGTGGACGCGGCGGAGAGCACCGTCGCGGCACGGTGAGCGGAAGGGCTTTCCCGGCTGCCGGGAGTCTTCACCTTCCGGGCAATCTTCCAGCAGCCTCCGGGGTAACCGGAAAATTGCTTGTTGAATCTTGAACGCGCGGTGAGCGCTTTCCGTATGGGACAGGGTGACCAGTAATCCCGTCACGGTCACCGTGGCCTATCGCGTGACGCCGGGCCGTGCGGCCGACTTCCACTCCTGGGGGTGGGCCATGCTGGCCGCGACGGCGCGGCAGCCGGGGTTTCTGGGGGGTGGGGTACTTGTCGACGGAGGGGCGGAGTGGCATGTCGTCTATCGCTTCGCCAGCGAGGGTTCGGCCCTGGCCTGGGAGAAATCGTCCTCCCGGGAGCAGTGGGACGCCCGGCTGGCGGGATTCGCCCGGGAGGCGGAGCGCCGTAGGGTGCCGGGTGCACGGGCCTGGTTCGACGCGCAGACGCTGACGCCCGCGCCGCCGGCTCCACCGTCCAAATGGAAACTGTGGTTCGTGAATATGAGCGCGGTATTCCCGCCGGTGCTCCTGTTCAATCTGACGGTGCTTCCTTATCTCGGTGACCTCAATGCACTGTTTCGCACGCTGTTGTTGTGCCTGTGTGTGACGGCCCTTGTCACCTGGATTCTCATGCCGCGGCTCCAGCGTTTCTTCAGGAAATGGCTGTACCCGTCGCTCCGGGCACTGCGCGGGCGGCACAAACGCCGGGCCGTCTAGGCCCGCGAACGAACAGAGGGAGGTGGGCGGGTGAAGACCCTGCTCATCGACAATTACGACTCGTACACGTACAACCTGTTCCAGCTGATCGCCGAGGTCAACGGCGAGGAGCCGGTGGTGGTCCGGAACGACGCGCCCGTCGACGCTCTTCCTGATCTCCGGGCGTTCGACAACCTCGTGGTGTCCCCCGGCCCCGGGCATCCGGGCGAGGCGCGGGACTTCGGCATCGGGGGCAGACTGGTCGCGACCTCCCCGGTTCCCGTGCTCGGTGTGTGTCTGGGGCATCAGGGCATCGCGCTCGGGGAGGCCGGTCTTGTGGGGCCCGCTCCGGAACCGCGGCACGGGCATCTGTCCACGATCCGCCATGACGGACGGGAACTGTTCCACGGCCTGCCGCAGCACTTCACCGCCGTCCGCTACCACTCCCTGGCCGTGCGCGAGCCGCTGCCGGAGACGCTGGAGGCCACGGCCTGGGCGGAGGACGGCGTGCTGATGGGGCTCCGGCACCGGGGCCGGCCGCTGTGGGGGGTGCAGTTCCATCCGGAGTCCGTCCTCACCGAGTACGGGCACCGCATGCTCGTGAACTTCCGCAACCTCACCGCCGAGCGGGCGGGCAAGCTGCGCACGAAGAACACGGCCGTGCCGTCGCACGAGGGGATCCGGCGGCGGTCCGTCGTCCCGGAGTGCGATGCGGGTCTCGGGCGGCGGGCGGCGGTCCTTCCGGGCGCCGGTGACCTTCGTCAGCCCGTGGCCGCGGCCGTCTTCCAGGTCGCTGCCGTCTCCCGGGGCGCGGCGAACCTGTTTGGCGGGGCCGGGGCGGTCGTGTTCGGCGAAGCCGCCGCGTCGAGCGAAGCCGCCGCGTCGAGCGAGGGCGCCGCGTCGGGCGGGGCGTCCGGCGGAGCCGTCAGGTCCGCAGGGCGGGGGACACCCGCCGAGGCCGCCCCGGTTGCCCCCGCACCCCGCGGCACCAACCCGACGGACGCAGCCACTTCACCAGCCGGGACCGGCCCGACCGCGGGGCAGGGGACACACACCGAGGCCGCCCCATGCGCCCCGGCACCCCGCGGCGCCGGCCCGACGGACGCAGCCGCCCCGTCGGCCAGGGCCGTCCCGGCCGGTGTCGCCATCCCCCGGCCCCGGCGCCCCGGGCGGGTCGGGTACCGGCTGCACACGCGGCGGGTCGCCGGTGCCGTTGATGCCGAGGCGGTTTTCGGGCGGATGTTCGCGGGGTCGCCGCGGAGCTTCTGGCTGGACAGTTCGCTGGTCGAGCCGGGGCGGTCGCGGTTCTCGTTCCTCGGGGACGACCAGGGGCCGCTCGCCGAGTTCGTGCGGTACGACGTCGATGCCGGGCGGTGTGAGATCGAGCGGGCGGGGCGGCCCGTGCGGCGGGTGAGGGCGAGTGTCTTCGATTACCTGAAGCGGCAGTTGAGCAACCGCCGGGTGGACGCGACGGGGCTGCCGTTCGACTTCACCGGCGGTTACGTCGGCTACTTCGGCTACGAGATGAAGGCCGACTGCGGGTCGTCCAACCGGCACCGCTCCCCCGCCCCGGACGCCGCCTGGCTGTTCGCCGACCGGGTGATCGCGGTGGACCACGAGGAGGGCTTCACCTACGCCGTGTGCCTGGCGGAGGACACCCCGCAGGCCGCGCGGGAGGCCGCCGAATGGCTGGAGGGTGTACTGACCGGCCTCTCCTGCGTGGCGACGGAACGCCCGCCGCTGCCCGGACCGCCGGAGCCGGCCGACCCGGGCGCCGCCGAGCCGTGGCTGGTGCGCGACCGGGCGACGTACCTCGCGGACATCGAGGCGTGCCGGAGGGCGCTGCGGTCCGGCACCAGCTACGAGGTCTGTCTGACCAACGCCGCCCGGTTACCCGCTCCGCCCGACGCGCTGGAGTTCTACCGGACGCTGCGCCGCGACAACCCGGCCCCGTACGCGGCGTTCCTGAGGTTCGGGGAGCTGGAGGTGGCCGGTTCCTCGCCCGAGCGGTTCCTGCGGATCGGCCGGGACGGCATCGCCGAGGCCCGGCCCGTGAAGGGCACCGCGCCCCGGGGCGACGTGCCGGACGAGGACGCCCGGCTGCGGGACGCGCTCGCCTCGGACGCCAAGACGCGGGCCGAGAACCTGATGATCGTGGACCTGCTGCGCAACGACCTGGGGCAGGTCTGCCGGACCGGGACCGTGCGGGTCTCCAAGCTGATGGCCACGGAGACCTACGCCACCGTGCACCAGCTGGTGTCCACCGTGCAGGGCAGGCTGCGGGCCGGCACGGACGCGGTGGACTGTGTGCGGGCCTGCTTCCCGGGCGGGTCGATGACCGGCGCGCCGAAGCTGCGCACGCTGGAGATCATCGACTCGCTGGAGACCGAGGCCCGCGGCGTCTACTCAGGCGCCCTCGGCTACTTCGGATGCGGCGGCGGTGCGGACCTGAGCATCGTGATCCGGACCGCCGTCCTCGCCGACGGCAGGATGCATCTGGGGGCGGGCGGCGCGATCGTGCTCGGCTCCGATCCGGACGCCGAGTACGAGGAGATGCTGCTGAAGACGGCGGCCCCGATGCGGGCCCTCCATCAGCACACCGCCGGCCGGATGCGGCAGCAGGGCCCGCCGGGGCAGAAGGCCGGGGCGGCCGGGGAGGCCAGGCGATGACCAGTCCGCAGGTCACGCTCAGCCCGGCCGCGACCGAGGCGCCCGGGAATCTCGCGGCCCACCTGGCGGAGCTCACCGAGCGGCGCGGGTGGGCCGGGCGGGCCGCCTTCCACCAGGGGCACCGGGCCTGGACCCACGGTGAGGTACACGGCCTCGCCGCCCGCGCGGCCGGCGTGCTGGCCGGTCACGGGGTGCGCCCCGGCGACCGGGTGCTGCTCGTGCTGCCGGACTCCCTCGCCTGGGTCACGGCGTTCCTCGCCACCGCCCGCCTCGGCGCCGTCGCGGTCCTGGTCAACCCCGAACTCCCCGCCGCCGATCACGCGTTCCTGGCCGAGGACACCGACGCCGCGCTGTGTGTGACGGGGCCGGGTCTGGAGGAGCGGTTCGCCGGCCGGGCGGCCCTGGGCGCCGACCAGCTGATGGCCCTCGCCCCCACCGCCGGGCCCGCCCCCGCCCACCAGGTCGACGCGCACACCCCGCTCTACGTGCAGTACACCTCCGGCACCACGGGCCGCCCCAAGGGCGTGGTGCACACACACGGAGATCCACGGACGTACCACGACCTGGTCGGCCGGCGGGTGCTGCGGATCACCGCGGAGGACGTCACCCTGTCGGTGTCGAAGCTGTTCTTCGCCTACGGGTTCGGCAACGCCTTCGTCTTCCCGCTGTTCTCCGGCTCGTCCGCCGTGCTGGTGGACCGGCGGCCCGGTCCGGCCGCCGTCGACGAACTCGTGGCCCGGCACCGGGTGACACTGCTGTACTCCGTGCCGTCCGCGTACGCGACGCTGGTCGCCGAGCGGGGTCGCGGGCACGAGGGCTGCTTCGCCTCGGTGCGGGCCGCGGTGTCGGCCGGTGAGGCGCTGCCGCAGGAGCTGGCCCGGCAGGTGACCGCGTTGCTGGGCGCGCCGGTGCTGGAGCAGATCGGATCCACCGAGGCCGGTCACGCGTTCTGCGCCAACGGCTTCGCCCACAACCACCCGGGCACCGTCGGCCCTCCCGTTCCCGGCTTCGAGGTGGAGCTGCGCGACCATGACGGCCGTCCGGTGCCGGACGGCGAGGAGGGCGAGATGTGGGTGCGCGGCCCGACGGTGACGCCCGGCTATCTCAACCGGCCCGAGGAGACCGCCCGGGCCCTCGTGGGCGGCTGGCTGGCCACGCGGGACCTGGCCCGCCGCGAACCGGACGGCACCTTCCGGCACCTGGGCCGCGCCGACGACATGGAGATGGCCGGCGGCATCACCCTCTCCCCGCTGGAGGTGGAGGCCGTGCTGCGCGGCCACCCGGCAGTGCGGGAGGTGGCGGTCGCGGCCGTTCCCGACGGGCGCGGCGCGAGCCGGCTGCGGGCCTTCGTGGTTCCCGTCCCGCCCGTCCGGGACGGTCTGGCCGAGGAGTTGACCGGCCTGGCGCGCGAGAACCTCGCCGCGTTCAAGGTCCCCCGCAGCGTCAGCTTCGTCCCGTCGCTGCCCCGTACCCCGACCGGGAAGCTCCGCCGCCATCTGGTCCGGAAGGGCGCCTGGTGAACACCACGGAGAGGAACGAGCCCATGCGACAGCCCCTGCTCGCCGACCGCGGCTTCTACCTGGGACCGGTCTTCCGGCGTGCGGCCGACCGGCACGGGGCGGTCTTCGTCACCCTCGACCGGCCGCTCGACGTCGCCCCCTCCCTCGGGGTCGACCTGAGCTACAGCGTGCTGGCCGAGGTGGTCGAGGAGTTGTCCGGCCGGTTGTGGGAGGCCGGGGTGCGGCCCTCGGAACAGGTCGTCGTACACAAGGCCGACAACGTCGACATCATGCTGCTGACCTGTGCCGTCTCCCGTATCGGGGCCGTTCCCGTGCTGCTGTCGCCCGCCCTGGCCCCGGCGGTGGCGGGGCAGCTCCTCGCACGGCTGCGGCGGCCCTGGCTGATCACCGACGGCGCGACGCTGGGCGGGCTGGAGGACGTCGCCCTGTCCGGGCTCGTGCGGCGGACGCTGTCCGTGGACGACGCGCCCGGGGCCGAGCCGCTCGCGACGTACACCGGCGCCGAACCGCCTCCGCCCGTCCGGCTCCACCCGGGCGAACCCGCCCTGATCACCCACAGCTCGGGCACCACCGGCGTCCCCAAACTGGCCGTGCACTGCGCGCGGACCATGTGGAACCGGCTCGTGCCGCAGCTGGCGATGGGCTGGCCCACCCGGGGCGAGCCCGCCGCGCTGCACCTGTCCTTCGTGCACTCGCGCTTCTACCATCTGCTCGGCGTGCTGCTGCACTTCGGCAGCCCGCTCGTGCTGATCACCGACCCGGACCCGGCCGCGGTCGGCCCGCTGCTGGTCCGGCACCGGCCCGGCATCGTGGAGACGCACCCCAACACGTTCGTGCTGTGGGAGGAGCTGGCCGGCGCGCCCGGAGCGCCGCTGTCCCGGGTCCGGTCGTACGGCTCGACGTTCGACGCGATCCATCCGCGCACCGTGCGGCGGCTGCTGGGCGCGTCCCGGCGCCGTACGCCCTGGCTGATCCAGCTGTACGGGCAGAGTGAGACGGGCCCGGTGGCGTTCCAGGTGGTGACCCGGCGCAGTGCGGCCCGGGCGGACGGCCGCCGGGTCGGGTTCGGGATACCCGGCTTCACCCGGGTCCGGGTGACCGGCGCCGGGGGCGGGCGGGTCCCGCCCGGCACACCGGGCCGTATCGAGGCGCGGACCCGGGGCCGGATCCTCACCTACCTCGGCATGCCGGAGCTCTACGACCGTCAGCTCACCGACGGCTGGTGGGAGATGGGCGACCTGGGCCACCGCAGCCGTCTGGGCGCGCTGTACCTGATAGACCGGGAGATCGACCGGATCGACGCCGTGCACAGCAACCTGGAGGTCGAGGACACGCTGATGTCCCGGCTGGAGGAGCTGCGCGAGGTCGTGATCGTGCCCGGCGCGGACCGTGAGCCGGTGCCGGTGGTGTGCGTGCGCGGCGAGCGGCCCCTGGATCCGGGGCGCTGGCGGCGGGCCACGGCCGGGCTGCCGGCGATGGCCGAGCCGCGGCAGTGGCGGTTCGAGGAGCTGCCGATGACGGCGACCTGGAAGGTGAAGCGGGTGGAGATCGCCCGGATGCTGTCCGGTGTGCCGGATTCCAGGGTCGAAGGCGCCCGGGCATGACCCCGGCCGTGGTCGTGGGCGCCGGGCCCGTGGGCCTGTCGGCGGCCCTCGCGCTGCGGGCGCACGGCCTGCCGGTCACGCTGCTGGAGGCCGACCCCAGGGACCGCGAACGTCCGGGCAGCCGGGCCCTGTTCGTGCACCGGGAGACGCTCTCGCTGCTGGACGCGATGCTGCCCGGCCTCGCCGCCGAGATCACCTCGTACGGGCGGACCTGGCACACCAGGCGCACCTGCTACCGGGGCCGCGAGGTCTACGCCCGGACCTTCCCGCCCCCGTCCGGCCCGCCGCCCTTCACCAGCCTGCGCCAGAGGGACACCGAACGCTTTCTGCGCGCGGCCTGTGAACGGGCCGGGGCCGACGTCGTGTGGGGCGCCCGGGTGACGGGCGTGCACAGCACGGGGAGCGGGGTCCGGCTGTCGGGTGCGGACGGCCGGGAGTGGAGCGCCTCCCACGTCGTCGCCGCCGACGGGGCACGCTCCGCGGTCCGGCGCGAGCTGGGCATCGAGCTGGAGGGCACCCGCGGCGAGGGCTTCCACGTCGTCGTGGACGTCGCCGATGTGCCGGGTGCCGAGCTGCCGTTGGAGCGGGTCTTCCACTACGAGCATCCCGGGGCCGGTGGGCGCAGTGTGATGCGGGTGCCGTTCACCGGGGGTTTCCAGATCGACCTCCAGTGCCGCGACGACGACCGGCCGGAGGAGTTCGGCACCGAGGAGGCCGTACGGCGCTGGCTGCCCGCGATCGTCGGGGACGGCTACGGCGACCGGCTCCTGTGGGTGTCGACGTACCGCTTCCTGCGCAAGGTGGCGGCCTCGTTCACCGATCCCCACCGGCGGGTGCTGCTGGCCGGTGAGGCGGCGCACCTCTTCCCGCCGTTCGGGGCGCGCGGGATGAACAGCGGCATCGCGGACGCGGCGGCCGCCGCCGAGGCGATCGCCGCGGGAACCGGCGAGGCGGTCGCGCACTTCGCCGACGTGCGGCGCGCGGCGGGCCTGTTCAACATGGCCGCCGCCGGTAGGGCCCTGGACCATCTGCGGCCGCGCCGCCGGATCGTCCGGGTCGGGCAGCGGGCCGCGGCGGCCCTGGCGCCGGTCCTGCCGTGGTGTGGATCCTGGCTGGAGCACGCGCCGTACGGGCCCCGGCACGGGGCGTCCGCCGTCGCGGGCCGCAGGTACTGAGGAGGACGTCGTGGTGACAAGACCGGCGGTGGCGGAGGGCCTGTGGGCGTGGGCGCCCGGCCGTGGCCTGGCCCCGGCTCCGGAGCGGACGGCGGGAGGGCGGCTGCTCGTCGCGGACTCGTGGCTGCTGCGTGAGGGTGAGGTGCGGGCCTACGGCCGGCACCGGGAGCGGTTCTCGCGGTCCTGTGGTGAGTGCGGCGGGCCGGAGCCGCGCCGGCTCGTCGCGTTCTGGCAGGACGTGACCGCGGCGCTGCCGCGCACGGGGGTGTGGTTCCCCCGGGTGGAACTGGCGGCGGGGTCCCTGGAGCTGCGGCTGCTGCTGCGGCCCGCTCCGCCGCTCGGCGCGGGGGTGCGCCTGTGGGCCGCGGGTCAGTCCGACCCGCGGGCCGTGCCCCGCCGCAAGGGCCCGGACCTGGACACCCTGGCCCGGGTGCGCCGCCGGGCCACGGGTGAGGGCGCGGAGGAGGCGGTGCTGATCACCCCCTCGGGCACGGTCCTGGAGTCGGCCACCGCCAGTGTCCTGTGGTGGGAGGACGACACCCTGTGCCTGCCCCCGCCGCGGCTGCCCGTGCTGCCGGGTGTGACGGCCGGGCTGCTCCAGGAGCGGGCGCTGCGCTCGGGGTTCCGGATCGCGCACCGCGAGCGGACCGTGGCCGAGCTGGACGGCTGTGAGGTGTGGCTGGTGAACGCGCTGCACGGGATCCGGCCCGTGACGGGCTGGACCGGACGGCCGATGCGGGTGCCTCCGGTGGAACGGGCCGGGGAATGGCGGACATGGCTGGACGGAATGCCGGAGCCGCTGCCGGCCGGCTGAATCGAAGGGAAACAGCAACGCCGGGCCGAATTCGACCCGGCGGCTTTCCCCTTTCCTTTATCGGCTTTTCGGGACCATGCGCGTCGCTATCGCGATGCGGTTGTAGGCGTTGATGACGGTGGCCGACCAGATGAGGGCCGCGATCTGGTTCTCGTCGAACACCTCGGCCGCCTCGGCGTAGACCGCGTCCGGTACGCGGCCGTCGTGGACCAGCGTCACCGCCTCGGTCAACGCCAGGGCGGCGCGCTCGCGTCCGGTGAAGAAGGGCGTCTCCCGCCAGGCGTTCAGAGTGTGGATGCGCTGCTCGGTCTCGCCCCGTTCGCGGGCGTCCCTGGTGTGCATGTCGAGGCAGAACGCGCAGCCGTTGATCTGCGAGGCGCGGATCCTCACCAGTTCCAGCAGTTCCGGTTCGAGCTTCGCGTCCTGGGCCGCGGAAACGGCGGCGGCGTGCAGGGATCCCATTGCCGTGGAGACGTCGGGGGTGATTTCCTTCAGGGCCACGCGGGATATGGAAGAACCTTCAGTCATGGGGTGACCATATCGTTCTGATGGTATTTCGAAGGGGAATTCGCGCGATTATCCGGGCAGTACCGCGCACAGCGCGTCCAGCGCCCCCGACCAAGCATGGTCCGGTGGTGTGCCGTATCCGACGACCAGGGCGTCGACGGGCTCGGTCCGCGCGGCGGGGTTGGTGTAGCGGGCGAGACCGTGGAGCGCGAGGCCCCGCCACTTCGCCGCTTGGACCACCGGCTGCTCGGTACCGGGCGGCAACCGCAGCAGGACGTGCAGACCGGCCGCGATGCCGGTGACACGGGCTTGCGGGGCCCTGGCGGTCACAGCGGCGACCAGGGCGTCCCGGCGGCGCCGGTAGCGCAGGCGGGCCGCGCGGACGTGCCGGTCGTAGGCGCCGGACGTGAGGAACTCGGCCAGGGTCAGCTGGTCCAGCACGCCGCAGGTGTCGACGCCCCCCTTCGCCGCGGCGGCCTCCTCGGCGAGGCCCGGCGGCAGCACCATCCAGGCCAGCCGCAGCCCGGGGGCGAGGGACTTGCTCGCCGTGCCCAGGTAGACCACCCGGTCGGGGTCCAGGCCCTGGAGGGCTCCGACGGGCTGCCGGTCGTAGCGGAACTCACCGTCGTAGTCGTCCTCCAGCACCAGCCCGCCGGTGTGCCGCGCCCAGTCCACGACGGCCGTACGGCGGTCCCGGTGCAGGGGCACGCCCATGGGGAACTGGTGGGCCGGGGTGAGCAGCAGCGCGTCGGCTCCGGACAACCCGCCCGGGTCGGTGCCCTGTCGGTCGAAGGGCAGCGGGGCGGTGTCCAGGCCGGAGCCGGCCAGGATCCTCCCGTGCACGTCGAGGCCGTACGACTCGACCGCGACCGTCCGGGCGCCACGCGCCCGCAGGACGGCGCCGAGCAGCTTCAGGCCGTGCGCGAACCCGGCGCACACCACGATGTGTCCGGGGTCCGCGCGCACACCCCGGGCCCGTGAGAGGTATCCGGCGAGCGCGGCCCGCAGCTCGGGCCGGCCACGCGGGTCGCCGTAGTCGAGCGCGTGGTGCGGGGCGGCGGTGAGGGCACGGCGGGCGGCCCTGAGCCACTCCGCGCGCGGGAAGGCCGCGAGGTCGGGGCTGCCGGGGCGCAGGTCGTAGGCCGGGCGGGTGGGTGCGCGGGGGTGGGGTGCCGTGCCGGACGGCGGGACGACCCGGCGCTCGCCGACCTGGGTGCCCGAGCCCTGCCGCGCGGTGAGCCAGCCCTCGGCGACCAGGTCGGCGTAGGCGTCGGCGACCGTGTTACGGGCGATGCCCAGGTCGGCGGCGAGCGCGCGGGAGGAGGGAAGCCGGGTGCCGGGGGTCAGCCGGCCGGAGCGCACCGCCTCACGCAGGGCGTCGGTCAGCCCCCGGCGCAGGCCCGGCCCGGCCGGCTCCACATGCAGGTCGATGCCCAGAGTGGCCCAGGATTCCGCCATGGAAATGGACCATACTCCTGGGCTGCTTCCTTCCTAGGGTCGAGGGCATGACGACGCATCCCGACGAGACGACGACCACGACGACGGTGGAGTACGCCCCCGAGCAGCCCGCCCGCCTGGACTGGGCCAAGCACGCGCCCGAGGTCTACAAGGCGATGGTCCGGCTGGACACCGCCGTCCGGAAGGGCCTCGACCACACGCTGTACGAGCTGGTGAAGATCCGCGCCTCCCAGATCAACCACTGCGCCTTCTGCATCGACATGCACACCAAGGACGCCCTCGCCTCGGGTGAGAGCGTCGAGCGGATCGTGCAGCTCAGCGCCTGGGACGAGTCACGGCACTTCTACACCGCGAAGGAGATCGCGGCGCTGGAGCTGACGGAGGCCGTGACCGTGCTGACCGAAGGCTTCGTGCCGCAGGAGGTGTACGAGCAGGCCGCCAAGCACTTCGACGAGGCCGAACTGGCGCAGGTCATCGCCGCGATCACGGTGATCAACGCCTGGAACCGGTTCGGGGTGACCTGCCGGATGGCGCCGGGGCACTACCAGCCGGTGCAGTACAAGTGACGCCCCGCACCCGGCTGCTGGACCCGGCGGTCGGCCGGGCCATGCCGGCTCTCGGCGCCACGGCGAAGAAGGGACTCGGCGATCCGGCCCTCGCCGAACTCGTCTTCGCCGAGCGGGAGCGGGCCGCGCCGGCGCTGACGGAGGCGGTGACCGTGCTGACCGAAGGCTTCGTGCCGCAGGAGGTGTACGAGCAGGCCGCCA
>NZ_JBHVCP010000016.1:0-67784 GCF_042803315.1 Streptomyces sp. NPDC057424 | reverse complement strand
AAGCACTTCGACGAGGCCCGGCTGGCCCATCTGACCGGCCTGGTCGTCGCCATCAACAACCGGAACCGGGTGATGGTCGGCCGCCGGGTTCCGCCAGGGGGATACACGCCGTGAGCCAGGTCGAGACGTTCCGTGCCCTGCACCGCCACCGGGTGCCCGGTGATCCCCTCGTGCTGCCCGGCCCGTGGGACGCGGCCAGTGCGCGGGTGTTCGCCGAGGCCGGGTTCCCCGCGCTCGCCACCCCCAGCGCCGGGGTCGCCGCTTCGCTCGGGTACGAGGACGGTCAGGTCCCGGCCGACGAGATGCTCGCGGCGGTCGCCCGGATCGTCCGGGCCGTCGACGTGCCCGTGTCGGTGGACGTGGAGGGCGGCTACGGGCTCATGCCGAAGGACCTCGTGGAGCGGCTGCTGGAGGTCGGGGCGGTCGGCTGCAACCTGGAGGACTCCGAGGGCGGGGTGCTCAAGGACCCCCGCGCGCACGCCGGCCGGCTCGCCGAGGTGCGGGAGGCGGCCGGTGACCGGCTCTTCGTCAACGCGCGCGTGGACACCTTCGCCTGTGGGGTCACCGATCCCGGCCGGGCCATCGAGCGGGCCGCGCTCTACGTCGCGGCGGGCGCCGACTGCGTGTATCCGATCGGCGCCCCGCCGGACGTCCTGCCGCTGCTGCGGGCCGGGATCCAGGGGCCGATCAACGTGGGGGCCCCGGCCGGCGGTGGCCCCTCGCCCGCCGAACTCGGCGCGCGAGGGGCCACCCGGATCACCTTCGGGCCGGGACTCCAGCGGCGGGCCACCCGGGCCCTGCGGGAGATCGCCGCCGGCCTGCGCCCCTAGGGACGTTCAGGACAGCCACTTCTTCCACGTGGACTCGTGGCTGTCCACCCACTTCTTGGCCGCCTCCTCCGGCGTCATCTTCTTGTCGGCGATCATCAGGGAGACCTCGTTCTGGTCCTCGGTCGTCCACTTGAACTTCTTCAGGAAGGCCGCCGCCTTGCCGCCGTTCTCCGCGAAGTCCGCGTTGAGGTACTTCTGCAGCGGGGTGTGCGGATAGGCGCAGGCGACCTTCTCCGGGTCGGCGTCGCAGCCCTCCTTGTACGGCGGCAGCTTCACCTCGGTCATGGGGACCTTCTCGAAGAGCCACTGCGGTGTGTACCAGTAGGTGAGGAAGGGCTTCTTCTCCTTGGCGAACTGCCTGATCTGGGTGATCTGCGCCGCCTCGGAGCCCGCGAACACCACCTTGTAGTCCAGCTTCAGGTTCTTCACCAGCGCCTTGTCGTTGGTGACGTAGGACGGCGAGCCGTCCATCAGCTGGCCCTTGTCGCCGCTTTCCGGGGTGCGGAAGAGGTGGGAGTACTTGTCGAGGTTCTTCCAGTTCGTGATGTCCGGGTGCTGCTCGGCGAGGTACGTCGGGACGAACCAGCCGATGTGGCCGGTGACGCCGAGTTCGCCGCCGGGCGCGATCGTCTTCTTGTCCTTGACGTACCGCTGCTCCTGCTCGGGGTGCCCCCAGTCCTCCAGGAGCGCGTCGACGCGGCCCTGGCTGAGGGCGTCCCAGGCGGGCACCTCGTCGACCTGGACGGTGTCGACGCGGTAGCCCAGCTCGTGCTCCAGGAGGTACTGGGCGACGGCCACGTTGGACTGGGCGCCCACCCAGGACTGCACGGACAGGGTCACGGTCTTGGCGCCCTGGGCGTTGGCGAAGGGCGAGGCCTGCTTGGTCATGTCGGCGGCACCGCAGCCGGTGAGCAGTGCCAGGGAGCTCAGAGCGGCGACCATGGCCGTCTTGCGGACTCGCATGTCACGCTCCCTTCTTCGCGCGGCGTTCGGTGGGCTGGGTCACCCGGTCGAGCATCAGGCCGAGGCAGACGATCGCCGCGCCGGCCACCAGACCGGTCGCCAGGTCGCCCTGGGCGAGGCCGAAGACGACGTCGTAGCCGAGGGCTCCACCGCCGACCAGGCCGCCGATGACGACGACGGCGAGGACCAGGACGAGGCCCTGGTTGACGGCGAGCAGCAGGGCCCGGCGGGCCAGCGGCAGCTGGACCTGCCGCAGCTGCTGCCAGCTGGTCGCACCGAGCGAGCCGGCGGCCTCCAGCGCGGCCGGGTCGACCTGGCGCAGGCCCTGGGTGGTGATCCGGACGACGGCCGGCAGCGCGTAGACGATCGCGGCGGCGACGGCCGGGGCGCGGCCGACGCCGAACAGGGCGACGACGGGGATCAGGTACACGAACTGCGGCATCGTCTGGAACACGTCGAGGACCGGGCGCAGCGCCCGCTCCAGACGGTCGCTGCGGGCGGCGGCGATACCGACGGCGAACCCGACGACGAGGGTGACGGCGACGGCCGCCAGGACCTGGGAGAGGGTGTCCAGGGACGGCTTCCAGACGCCGAGGACACCGATCACGGCCATGGCGAGGACGGCGGTGAGCGCGGTGCGCCAGGTGCCGATGACCCAGGCCAGGGCGGCGACGATCAGCAGGACCGCCCACCAGGGCAGCGTCTGCAGGCCGTCGCGCATCGGGTCGAGGACCCAGGTGGTGAAGTGGCCCGCCCAGTCGGCGGTGCCGCCGATGACGGGGACGCCCGAGTACAGGTGCGTGGTCATCCAGTCGACGGCGCGGTTGACGGGCTCGGCGATGCCGACGACCCAGGCGTCGGGCCAGTCGAGGCGGCCCGCGAGCCGCCCTGCGAGCGCCACGGCGACGACGCCGGCCAGGGCGTACAGCCAGCGGCGGCCGCTGTGGGGCTCGGGTTCGGCGCCGAGCCGCTCCCCCGCCGCGCCGGTGACGCGGTCCAGGACGACGGCCAGCAGCACGATCGGGATACCGGCGGCGAGCGCGGCACCGACGTCGACCGAGGCCAGCGCCTGGTAGACGCGGTCACCGAGACCGCCCGCGCCGATGACGGCCGCGATGACGGCCATGGACAGCGCCATCATGATCGTCTGGTTGAGGCCGAGGAGGAGTTCCTTGCGGGCCAGCGGGATCCGGGCGGTCAGCAGGCGCTGGCGTGCCGTGGAGCCGAGCGACTCGACGGCCTCCAGCACCTCCCTGTCGGCGCCGCGCAGACCGAGCGAGGTCAGACGGGCCATGGGCGGGGCGGCGTAGATGACGGTGGCCAGGACGGCCGCCGGGACACCGATGCCGAAGACCAGCACGACCGGCAGCAGGTAGGCGAAGGCGGGCAGCACCTGCATGGTGTCCAGGACGGGCCGCAGCATGCGGTCCATCCGGTCGGACAGTCCGGCGGCGAGCCCGAGCAGCGTGCCCACCGCGACCGACGCGAGGACCGCGACGACCATCAGGGCGAGCGTCTGCATGGTCGGCACCCACATGCCGAGCAGCCCGCAGGCGAGGAACGCGGCGGCCGTGCCGAGCGCCAGCTTCACGCCCGCGACGCGCCAGGCGACCAGCGCGCCCAGGGCCGTGACGCCCGCCCAGCCGACGGCCAGCAGGGTGAGGTAGACGGCCCGTACGGCGATGACGACAACGTTGCTGACGTGGCCGAAGAAGTACAGGAACAGCGGGTGGCTGTCGCGGTTGTCGATGATCCAGTCGCTGGCCTTGGCGAGCGGCTCGGAGAAGTCGACGGTCAGCGCGCTCGGCCAGGTGCCGCTCGCCCAGCGGGCGTTGGCCAGCGGTACGAGGATCGCGGCGGCGAGGGCGAGCAGCAGCAGCTTGCGGACGGCCGGGTGCTTGAGGAGGGCGGGCAGGCCGAGGCGCGGCGGGGACGCGGTGATCGTCGCCATCACACCGCCTCCTCGGGCTGCCGCGTCCCGGGCGGAGCGGTCTGCCCCGTCCCTGCGACGACGCCGAGCAGCGTGTCGGAGTCGACCACGCCCACGCACCGGCCCTCGTCGACGACCCGGGCCGGAGCGCCGGCGCGGGCGACCGCCTCGATCGCCTCGGACACCGTCGCGTCGGGCCGCACCGCGGGGCCGCTGCCGTCCTGGTCCGCCGAGGGGCTGCGCATGGCCGAGCGGACGGTGAGGACCTGCTCGCGCGGGACGTCCCGGACGAACTCGCGCACGTAGTCGTCGGCGGGCGAGCCCACGATCTCCTCGGGGGTGCCGAGCTGCACGACCCGGCCGTCGCGCATCAGGGCGATGCGGTCGCCCAGCTTGAGGGCTTCCTGGAGGTCGTGCGTGATGAAGACCATCGTGCGGCCCTCCTCGTGGTGCAGCCGGACGACCTCCTCCTGCATGTCGCGCCGGATCAGCGGGTCGAGCGCGCTGAACGGCTCGTCGAACAGCAGGACCTCGGGGTCGACGGCGAGCGCGCGGGCCAGGCCGACGCGCTGTCGCTGGCCGCCGGAGAGCTGGCCGGGGCGGCGGTGCTCCATGCCTTCCAGGCCGACCTTGGCGACGACCTCCGCGGCGCGCTCACGCCGCTCGGCCTTGCCCATGCCCTGGATCTCCAGGCCGTAGGCGACGTTGTCGAGGACGGTGCGGTGCGGCAGCAGGCCGAAGTGCTGGAAGACCATCGCGGCGCGGTGGCGGCGCAGTTCGCGCAGCCGGGAGCGGTCCATGGCGCGTACGTCCTCGCCGTCGATGGCGATGGTGCCGGCCGTCGGCTCGATCAGCCGGGTCAGACAGCGCACCAGCGTGGACTTGCCGGAGCCGGACAGGCCCATGACGACGAAGACCTCGCCCTTGCGCACGTCGAAGCTGACGTCCCGGACGGCGGCCGTGCAGCCGGTGCGGGAGCGCAGCTCGGCGGGGTCGAGGGCGGTGAGCTCGGGGTCGGCGGGGATGCGCTCGGCCTTGGGGCCGAACACCTTCCACAGGCCCTCCACCGAGAAGACGGGGGTGGTGTCCATGGTCTGCTCCGTGGGGGGTTCGAGGGTCTCGGTCACTTGGAACCACCACCGATCAGCTCGGCGGCCTTCTCCCCGACCATGAGCACGCCGATCATCGGGTTGACGGTGGTCATGGTGGGGAACACCGAGGCGTCGGCGATGCGGATGCCCTCCAGGCCGCGGACGCGCAGCTCGGGGTCGACGACGGCCAGCCGGTCGGCGGCGTCGCCCATCTTGCAGGTGCCGGCGGGGTGGTAGACGGTGTGCGCGACCTTGCGGGCGTACTCGCTGAGCTCCTCGTCACCGGTGACGTCCGGGCCGGGGCAGACCTCGCGCTTGAGCCAGCCGGCCAGGGGCTCGGTCCTGGCGATCTCGCGGGCGATCCTGATGCCGTCGACGAGGGTCCTGCCGTCGTAGTCGTCCTCGTCGGTGAAGTAGCGGAAGTCCAGCGCGGGCTTGGCCTCGGGGTCGGCGCTGGTCAGGTACAGCCGGCCGCGGCTCTTCGGCTTGGGGATGTTCGGGGTCATCGAGACGCCGAACTCGGGCCGCTGGTAGCCCAGTCGCTCCGGGTTGTCCGTGAAGGGCACCTGGTAGAAGTGGAACATCAGGTCGGGGTGCGGCAGTTCGGGGTCGCGGCGCACGAACAGGCCCGCGTCGGAGTCCATCGCGGAGTTCTCGGGGATGGGACCGTTCGTCTCCCACACGATGACCGACTCGGGGTGGTCGAGCAGGTTCTCGCCGACGCCCGGCAGGTCGTGCGTGACGGGGATGCCGAGCTTCTCCAGGTCGGCCTTGGGCCCGATGCCGGAGTGCATCAGCAGCCGGGGCGAGTCGACGGCGCCGGCACACAGCACGACCTCGTTGCGGGCTTTGACGAGGATCTCCTCGCCGTCCTTGGTGCGTACGTGCACGCCCTCGGCGCGGTCGCCGTCCAGCTCCAGCTTGTACGCCCAGCTCTCCAGCAGGATGGTCAGGTTGGGGCGCTCGTCCATCACCGGGTGGAGGTAGGCCACCGACGCCGAGGACCGCTTGTTGTTCTCGGGGTGGTAGGCGAGGTCGAAGAAGCCGACGCCCTCGGTGAACGGCTTCTTGTTGAAGCCCTCGACGCGCGGGACGCCGAGCGTCTCCTGAGCGGCGTCGACGAAGTCGCGGGCGATGGCGTTCCGGTCCTTCTCGTCGACCGGGACGATGTTGTTGAGCAGACGCGCGAAGTACGCCTCCATCTGCACCGCGCCCCAGCCCTTGGCGCCGGCGTCCTCCCACTCGTCCCAGTCGGCGGGCAGCGGCTTGAAGGCGATCAGGGTGTTGTGCGAGGAGCAGCCGCCCAGGACGCGGGCCCGGCTGTGCCGGATGTGCGAGTTTCCGCGTGGCTGTTCGGTGGTGGGGTAGTCGTAGTCGAGTTCGCCGCCGAGCAGGCCCATCCAGCGGCGCAGGGTCAGCACGTCGTCACGGCCGACGTCGCTGGGGCCGCCCTCGATGACGGCCACGGTGACGTCTGGATTCTCGGTCAGACGGGAGGCGACCACGGAACCCGCGGTTCCGCCGCCTATCACGACATAGTCGTACTCATGGCTGGTGTGGGACATGGCGTACTTGCTCCAGTGGGGATGAAGGGACGGGCTTCGGGGATGGGGACGTCAGCCCGGGGTGTGGGGGTCAGCCCGGGATGAGGCGTCGGCAGCCCGGCGGGGAACGGGGGTCAGCCCGCGAACCAGCGCACCGGCTTGGGGGCGAGGTTCTGGTAGACGTGCTTGGTCTCCCGGTACTCGGCGAGCCCGGCGGGGCCGAGTTCGCGGCCCACTCCGCTCTTGCCGAAACCGCCCCACTCCGCCTGCGGCAGGTAGGGGTGGAAGTCGTTGATCCAGATCGTGCCGTGGCGCAGCCGCCCGGCCACACGGCGGGCGCGGCCCGCGTCGGCGGTCCAGACGCCGCCCGCGAGTCCGTACTCGGTGTCGTTGGCGAGGGCGACGGCCTCGTCCTCGGTACGGAAGGTCTCGACGGTGAGGACCGGCCCGAAGACCTCTTCCCGTACGACGCGCATCTCGCGGTGGCAGTGGTCGAGGACGGTCGGCTCGTAGAAGTAGCCGTTCTCCGGGCGCTGCGGGGACGGCTCGGGGCGCTTGCCGCCGGAGCGCAGCACGGCGCCCTCCTTGAGGGCGGACTCGACGTACATCTCGACCTTGGCGCGCTGCTGCTCGGAGACGAGCGGGCCGCACTCGACGCCGTCCTCGGTGCCGCGGCCGAGGCGGATCTTCTCGGCGCGCCGGGCGAGTTCGGTGACGAAGCGGTCCCGGACGGACTCCTCGATGATGAGGCGGGCGCCGGCCGAGCAGACCTGGCCGCTGTGGATGAAGGCGGCGTTGAGGGCCTGGTCGACGGCGGTGTCGAAGCCCTCCTCGGTGGCGCAGGCGTCGGCGAAGACGACGTTGGGGTTCTTGCCGCCGAGTTCGAGGGCGACCTTCTTGACGCTCGGGGCGGCGGCCTGGGCGACCTTGGTGCCGCTGACCAGGCCGCCGGTGAAGGAGACCAGGTCGACGTCGGGGTGCTCGGACAGGCGTGCGCCGACGGAGTGGCCCGGGCCGGTGACGATGTTGGCGACACCGGCGGGGAGTCCGGCCTCGACGAGCAGCGCGATGAGCGCGATCGTCGTCATCGGCGTGATCTCGCTGGGCTTGATGACGAAGGTGTTGCCGGCGGCGAGAGCGGGGGCGATCTTCCAGCTGGCCTGGAGCAGAGGGTAGTTCCAGGGGGTGATCATGGCGCAGACGCCGACGGGCTCGTGCACGACGACGCTGTGGATGTCGGTCGAGCCCGCGTCCACGACCCGGCCGGGGGCCTCACCGGCGACCAGGTCGGCGAAGTAGCGGAAGGCGTCGGCGACGCAGTCGATGTCGACGCGGCCCTCCTCGACGGTCTTGCCCGCGTCGCGGGCCTCCAGCCGGCCCAGCTCCTCGCGGTCCCGTACGAGCAGGTCGGCGACACGCCTGAGCAGCGCGGCCCGCTCGGTGACGGGCGTGTGCGGCCACGGCCCCTCGTCGAAGGCGCGCCGGGCGGCGGCGATCGCCAGATCGGTGTCCTTCTCGTCACCCTCCGCGATCACGGCGAAGGGAAGGGCGTCCGCGGGGTCGAGGATCTCGCGCGTGGCCCCGGAGGTGGCCGCTCGCCACTTTCCTCCCGCATGGATGGTTTCACGTGCCTGAAGTTCGGTACTTGCCGCCATGATCGCTCTTCGCCTTCCGTTCCTGATCAGCGCCCCTGTGTCACATTCGTGCCACTGAGAGACCGAGTTCGCCTGCCCTGCTCCACCGGATGCATGCGCGTCCATGGCCGAAAGTGCGCTGTGTCACGGGAGATGCGGGCAAATGCCCGCAAAACACCCACCGATCAGAGGCGGCGACGTCATGTCGTGCCAGGCCGGAAGCTCTCCGGCGGGTCCTCCCCCACCCCGCCCGTCGATCGACTCGCGCAGGAGATCGGCGTGCCCGACGTGGCGGGCGCACTCCAGATCAGGTCGACGAGCATCCGCCGTACGCCCCGGGGAACGCCGAAAAGGCAGCGGGCCCCGTACCGGAAGAACCGGTACGGGGCCCGCGTACGAGCGGGGAGAGGCTCGGTCAGATGAGGCCGAGGCCGCGGACCGCCTCGCGCTCCTCCTCGAGCTCCTTGACGGAGGCGTCGATCCGGGCGCGGGAGAACTCGTTGATCTCCAGGCCCTGGACGATCTCGTACGTGCCGTCCTTGGTGGTGACGGGGAAGGAGGAGATGAGGCCCTCCGGGACGCCGTAGGAGCCGTCCGACGGGATGCCCATGGAGACCCAGTCGCCGTCGGCGGTGCCGTTGACCCAGGTGTGGACGTGGTCGATGGCGGCGTTGGCGGCGGACGCGGCCGACGAGGCGCCACGGGCCTCGATGATGGCGGCGCCGCGCTTGGCGACGGTCGGGATGAAGTCGTCGGCCAGCCACTTCTCGTCGTTCACGGCCTCGGCGGCGTTCTTGCCGGCGACCGTGGCGTGGAAGATGTCGGGGTACTGGGTGGCGGAGTGGTTGCCCCAGATGGTCAGGCGCTTGATGTCGGCGACCGTCGAGCCCGTCTTCTTCGCGAGCTGGGTCAGCGCGCGGTTGTGGTCCAGACGGGTCATCGCGGTGAACCGCTCGGCCGGTACGTCCGGCGCGGCGGCCTGGGCGATGAGGGCGTTGGTGTTGGCCGGGTTGCCGACGACCAGGACCTTGATGTCGTCCGCGGCGTGCGCGTTGATCGCCTGGCCCTGCGGCTTGAAGATGCCGCCGTTGGCCTCCAGCAGGTCGCCGCGCTCCATGCCCTTGGTGCGGGGGCGGGCGCCGACGAGCAGACCGACGTTGGCGCCGTCGAAGGCGACGTTCGGGTCGTCCGTGATGTCGATGCCCTGCAGGAGCGGGAACGCGCAGTCGTCCAGCTCCATGGCCGTGCCCTCGGCCGCCTTCAGCGCGGGGGTGATCTCCAGCAGGCGCAGCTTCACCGGCACGTCCGCGCCGAGCAGCTGACCGGAGGCGATGCGGAAGAGCAGGGCGTAACCGATCTGGCCGGCCGCGCCGGTGACGGTGACGTTCACGGGAGTGCGGGTCATGGCGTTCTCCGTATGACAGCTGGCGGTGGGGCGTCCCTGCCCCGGACGTTTGATCGATCTCTTGGCGTCAAGAGATCCATCCAGCCGTCAGGCTATCGCGCATCCGGGATCCCGGACGTCCGGGTCGGTGTGGCCCGGCCCACAACCCTCCCCCGTGTCCGCACAAGAGGCGGCCGCCCGTCCGGGAGAGGGGGACGAAGGCGGCCGCCGGGGGGTACCGACCATGCCGGACTCCCGTGGGGGGTACGCATCACGTGCCCCCGATTCCGGCAGGCATTCCTCCCCTCCGGACATCCTTCGCGCGGGCCGGGCGACCGCTCCGCCGTCCAGTGCCGCGACGGGGCGGACGTCGCCTGCCGCGGCGCTAGTCGGTGCAGCCCTGCTGCCCTGCCGTCAGCGTCGCGCAGGCCTTGGCGTCGGCGGCGCTCTTCACGGCCACCATCGGGGTGTAGGCGATGGCGTCCCCGGCCTCGGTGATGCTGCCGGTCTGCTTCGCCTTGCCCGAGCTGACCTGGACCTCGTCGCCCTGTGCCGCCTGGGTGATACGCCCCCAGGCCGCCTTGCAGGTCTCGCTGTAGCGGACCTCGACGACGGTGGTGCCGACGGTCGCGGTCTGGGCCGTGGTCACCAGGTCACCGCTGCACCCCATGACCTCCGCGTCCTTGCCGGTGCAGCTGTCGCCGCTGCACTTCACGCCGGGCGGCAGCTTCGGGTCGGTGCTGACGGTCGGCGAGGGGGACGTGGGGCCGCCCTTGGCCTCGTCCTCACCACCGCCGCCGGTCAGGTAGAACGCGCCGGCGATCACCACGAGCACACCCACCACACCCGCGAGGAAGGTCGCGGTCCGCTTCTTGCCCGCCGCGGCGGAGGCGGCGCGGCGGCCCTCGCCGGCACCACCGGCCCGGGCCGGGACGGCGTCCTGCGGTTCGCCGTACGGATCCGCCCCGGCGCCGGGAGTCCGGCCGGGGCCGGACGGCGACCCGGCAGGGGTTCCGGGGCCCGGTCCGGGCCGGGAACCACGGCCCGCGCCGGGCCCGGTGGAGCGTCCGCCCGTCGGCGACGGGCCCTGGTACCCGGCCAGTCCCCACGAGTTGACCTCGGGCTCGGCGGCCCGGCCGCTCTCCTCCCGCACACCCGCCCCGGTGGAGTCCTGGACCTCGGGGGCCGTCGGCTGCGGCGGCACGGTCGGGGCCACACCGGCCGGTCCCGCGATGCCCGGCGTGACGGTGGTGCCGCCGCTCCGGCGGGCGGGCTTGCCGCTGCCCGCGGAGGCCGCTCTGCCCCCGCCCGCCGAAGCCGCCTTGCCACCGGCCGAGGGGTCGGTGAAGTCCTGCCCGCCGAACTCCCCGAGCGCGGCGCGAGCCTGGGAGATCCGGATGGCCTCCATCGTCATGTCGTGCCGCATCTCCGAGCGGCTCCAGGCGCGCTCGGCCAGCTCCCACATGGTGGTCAGGTGCACCGGATTGGTGCCCGTGACCTCGGCCAGCGCCACGATCGCGCCCTTCGGCGCGAGCAGCCGGCCGTTCAGGTAACGCTCCCAGGACGTCTTGCTGTATCCCGTGCGGTCCGCCACCGACGCGATGCTCAGACCGCTGCGGTCCACGAGCCTGCGCAGCTGGCTGGTGAACTCCCTGATCTGTGGATCGAGCTCATCCGGCAAGGCCCTCCAACGAGGCATTGCTCCCCCTCTTCCCCCCGGTCGTGCTGAAATTTCTCGCGCTGTTCGCCCCGCGCGTGGCGGCCCTGGCCGAGTCCCCGTTCTGGATACCCACAGGGATGCGCCCACTCAGGATCTCAGTTCCCTGACGGGGGGCGCACAGGAGCGTGGTGACCGCGCGCGGTACACCCTGGACCGTCCTGATTGTCCCTGCCAACCCCGTCGTCGCACCACTTTGTGCGGTATCGGAAGCGAGACGTACCGGAACTGTCACTTCCGTGCCACAGCGCTCTGACAGCCGTTGAACAGGCCGTTCGCCGTGCAGGAGGGTGGTTCGCGGCGGCGGCCCGTCCTTCCTCGGGGGAGAGGACGGGCCGCCGGCCCCGTCATTCGTTGGTGACCGTGAAGTGCAGGGTGTCCTGGAGGAACGGGATCTGCAGCAACGGCTTCGGCTGTGCCATCAGCGCCAGCATCACGATCACCAGGCCCAGCCCCCCGTACGTGACGATGTCCGTGAAGCGGGAGCGGACGGCGAGCATGCCGACGTCCGGCAGCAGCCAGCGCATCGCGCCACCACCCAGCAGGGCGACGCCGATCAGCAGGGTCCCGACCCGGAACTGGCCGAACGCGGTCACCAGCAGGCCGATCCCGGCCAGCCCCAGCACGGCGAGCACGGGCCACTGCCGCGCCGGCGCGGGAGCGTCCCCGGGCGCGGCCCGGCCACCGCCCTCGGGCCGCGCGGTGTCCTTGGTGAACAGCGGGAAGCGCCGGGTGACCCGCCGCGGCCGCCCTTCGGCGTCGGGCGCGCTGACGGGGTCCCGGACGGTGAGGTCCTCCGGCGACTCGGGCCCGCTCGGCGCCGCCCGGCCGCCCGGCGTCTCCTGCCCGCTCGGGGTTTGAGGCTCAGCCGACACTGCGCTCCGCCGCCTCGACCACGTTGACGAGCAGCTGGGCACGGGTCATGGGGCCGACCCCGCCGGGGTTCGGGGAGATCCAGGCGGCGACCTCGGCGACGTCGGGGTGGACGTCACCCACGATCTTGCCCTCGGCGCTGCGGGAGACGCCGACGTCGAGGACGGCCGCGCCGGGCTTCACGTCCTCGGCCCGGATCAGATGGGCGGAGCCGGCGGCCGCCACGATGATGTCCGCGCGCTTGAGGTGCGCCGGCAGATCGCGCGTGCCGGTGTGGCACTGGGTCACGGTCGCGTTCTCGCTGCGGCGGGTGAGCAGCAGCGGCATCGGCCGGCCGATGGTCACGCCGCGTCCGACGACCACGACCTCGGCGCCCTTGATCTCCACGCCGAAACGGCGGAGCAGTGTGAGCACGCCGTTCGGGGTGCAGGGCAGCGGGGCGGGCTCGTTGAGGACGAGGCGCCCCAGGTTCATCGGGTGCAGCCCGTCCGCGTCCTTGTCCGGGTCCATCAGTTCGAGGATGCGGTTCTCGTCGATGCCCTTGGGCAGCGGCAGTTGCACGATGTACCCGGTGCAGGCCGGGTCCTCGTTCAGCTCGCGGACGGCCGCCTCGATCTCCTCCTGGGTCGCCGTGGCGGGCAGTTCGCGCTGGATGGAGGCGATGCCCACCTGCGCGCAGTCGCGGTGCTTGCCGGCGACGTACTTCTGGCTGCCGGGATCGTCCCCGACCAGGATCGTGCCGAGGCCGGGCGTGACGCCCTTCTCCTTCAGCGCCGCCACGCGGGCGGTCAGGTCGGACTTGATCGCGGCTGCGGTGGCCTTGCCATCGAGAATCTGGGCGGTCATGGCCCCATCCTCGCGGATGACCCCGCCGCGGTTCCAATCCGCCCGCAATCCGGGCACCGCAGGGCCGGTCCTCTCGTATCCGCCCATGATCAGCGATGTTGCACTTGCACAACGCATCGGGAATGCGGCTGGACAAGCCGGTCAGTGGTGAAGAACGATGACCTGACAAGTGCCGCGGGCAGCTCAACGGGGGGACGGTCGCAATACTGAAGATTTCCTCCGTGCGGATGTCACGCGTCGTCCCCGCACCCGGACCAACGGAGGAAAGTCCAGCATGAGCTACGGCGACCCGAACAACCCCTACGGCGCTCCCCAGGGGCAGCAGCCGCAGCAGCCGGGCTACGGATACCCGCAGGACCAGGGGCAGGCTCCCGGTTACGGCTACCCGCAGGCCCCTCCGGTCTCCCCCTACGGCGGCCCCGCCGCGCCGACCACGATGCCCGGCTCGGTGGGCGCGGCCCGCGTGATGATGTGGGTCATCGTCGGTCTGCAGGTCGTCGGCGTGGCCATCTTCGCCTTCGCCGCCGCGGCCCTCAACGCCGCGAAGGACGACGAGTCCCTCAGGGACAACACCGCCTTCCAGGACCTGGTCGGTGACTCGACCGGCCTGATCTGGGGCTACGTGGTGTTCGGCCTGGCCTGGCTGGTGTTCGCGGCCGTCCTGGCGACGAAGTTCAAGAACGGCGGCAACGGCGCCCGGATCACGATCCTGGTCTTCGCCATCATCACGGCGGTCCTCGGCATCTACCCGTTCCTCATCGTGGGCCTGGTGCACACCGTCCTGGCCATCCTGGTGGCCGTCTTCGTCGGCAACGCGGGCGGCAAGGCCTGGTTCAACCGCCCCCGTCACTGAACGGGCCGGGTCGACCGGACCAGTTCACGCCATTCACTTCCAAGGGCCGTGTCTCACCCGTACGAGGGGGGCACGGCCCTGGTGCGTCGCCCTAGTCTGACGGTGGTAGCTGTTCAGGCACGGGGAGAGCACCTTGTACAGCATCGTCGTGGAACCTCCGCCGACCACGGAGGACGAGCGAAACCACACCCCGGTCGGACTCGCGCCCGGTGAACGCCTCGCCCTCGGCGGGCCCGTGCCCGGCGCCTCGCGCGTCCTCGGCCGGGCCGGGGCGGCTCGGTGACCGAGGCGTACGCCGTCCCCGTGCCCAAGGGCTACCGGGTCGGCGTCTGGGAGGTGTGCGCGCCCATCGCGACCGGCGCGTTCGGCAGCGTGTACGCGGCCCGGCGCGTCGGTGACGGCACCGGACTGCCGCCCACGGCCGCCCTGAAGTTCCTGCCCACCGGGACGGCCACGCCCCGTCGGCTGGCCCACCTGCACGAACTGGTCGAGCGGGAGGTCGAGCTGTACCGGCGGCTGAGGCATCCGCGGCTGGTGCGGATGTACCAGACGCTGACGGTCGACGACCCGGGCCACCCGGATCTGGACGGCGCCACCGTCCTCGTCCTGGAGAAGGCCGAGCGCTCCCTTTCGGCCCTGCTCGCCGCCACGCCCCGGCCCGCGTCCGGTCCCGCGCTGCTCGCGCAGATCGCCGAGGGCCTCGCCCAGCTGCACGGCGCCGGCTGGGTGCACGGCGACCTCAAACCGGCCAACGTGCTGCTGATGGCGGACGGTTCGGTCCGCCTCGCCGACTTCAACATGGCCGCCGAGCTGGAGGGCACCCACGCCTACACACCGGCCTTCTCCACTCCCGGCTACACGCCGCCGGAACTCCTCTGGGCCGAGATCGGCGAGCGCGGCCGCCGCATCCGCCCGTCCGCCGACGTCTGGGCCTTCGGCGTCCTCGCCCATCTCGTGCTCACCGGCTCCTTCCCGCTTCCCGGTGCCACGCCGGCGGCCCGCCGCGACGCGGCGGCGGCCTACGCCCGCGGCGTCGACGAACTGCGCCTGTCGCCGGAACTGCCCGCCGCCTGGCGGGACATCGTGTGCGCCTGCCTGACCCGGACGCACCGGCAGCGCATCGGCGGCGCGGCGCTGGTGCGCCGCGTGACGGCGGCCGCGGGCCCGGGCCGGCGCGCCTTCCGCCTGTCCCGTCCGCGCCCCGCCCGCCGCCCTCTCCGCCACAGGTCCGTCGCGGCCGTCCTGACCTCAGCGGCCGCGGCCCTGGCCGCCCTCGGCTACGGCATCAGCGTCTGGGCCGGCGACAGCGGCTCCGGCGCGACCGCGAACGTCTCCGCAGCCCCGTACGGCGCCTCCGAACTCCGCACCGACCGGGGCGTTCCGCCCCCCTTCCGCCTGCTGATCGTCGAGACGGCGCACGACTGCGATCAGAAGGAGGTCACCCCGGTCCTGATCGCCGCCATGCTGAAGGTGGAGAGCGACTTCGATCCGGACCTCTCCGACCCCGCCAACGACGAGTACGGCATCGCCCGCTGGACACCCCGTGTCCTGCGCTGGTGGATGAACGAGGACGGCACCCCCGGCGAGACGGTCCCCCAGCCGCCCTTCCCGCCCGCCGAGTCCATCCCGGCGATGGGCCGCTACCTGTGCTGGATCGCACCGCGCCTGCACGAGGACCTGCCGGGCGACCGGCGGATCCTCGTCGCCGCCGCGTACCGCAGGTCGTACCGGACGGTGAACGCGGCGGGCGGCGTCCCGCCGGACGTACGCGGCTATGCCGACCGCGTCGCCCGCTACCTCGAGGAGTACGCGCCGCCAGGAAAAAGGTGATTCCGAGAGATGCCACCTTCTCTCACAAACCCTTCACAGACGCGCTGTATCAGGCGCGATGCTTCGCACTCGTTCAAAAACGTCCCATACCCTGCCCCTGATCGGACTGGGTCTGCGCACCCTGGCGTCAGAGGAGGAGGGGGACGACTCCATGTACAGCGTCATCGTCGTACCACCGATGTGCGGCAGCGCGGAAGGGCAGGTCAGGATGGCCGCGGGCGAGCGGCTGATGTTCGGCAGGGCCGGCACGGACGGCGGCATGACCATCGACCACGGAGGGGTGCCCCGGGTCGCCGGGGAGATCACGGCACACCGGTCCTTCTGGCTGCTGAGCAACCTCAGCGAGGACCAGACCTACGTGGTGGAGAACCCGGAGGGCGCGGGAGAACACCTCAAGATCGCGCCTGGCCGTATGGAAGCACCGGTGCCGTTCGAGTTCGCACGGGTGGTCCTGCCCGCCGCGGGAGACCTGCTCGCCTTCGACGTGTGGGCACCACGCCACGCCTTCCGCAGCGCCGACCGCCGGGGACTTCCCGGCACCGCCACGGCACCGGCGTTCGCTCTGGACCGCACCAGCCGGTACTTCGCGGTGCTGGCCGCCCTGTGCGAGCCCAGGCTGCGCGGGGAACCGCACGCGCCGCTTCCGGCGGTGGAGCAGTTGGTGGAGCGTCTGCGTCCGGTCTGGCCGGCGGTCAGCCGCTCATCCGTCTACTGGAACATCGACTACCTGGCCCTCAAACTCCGGCTGCGCCCCGGCCCCGACACCGCCGAGCCCGGCCTGCGCGTCAACGGCAAGAAGGAGTCGCTGGTCTCGCTCGCACTCCGCTTCGACCTGGTTCGCGAGGACGACCTGGTGGTCCTGGCCGCCGCGACCGGCGAGGTGGTCCGATGACCGGCCGGTCGTGCGCCGTCCCCGTCCCGAAGGGCTACCGAGTCGGCCCGTGGGAGGTGCGCGAGGCTCTGGCCTCCGGCGCGTTCGCCACCGTGTACGCGGCGCGGCTCGTCGGGGAAAGCGACCCCGAGATGCCCGGCCGGGCCGCCCTGAAGTTCCTGCCCACCGGCACCCGCACACCTCGGCAGCTACGGCACATGCGCGAACTCGCCGAACGAGAGGTGGAGTTGCTGGGCCGCCTGCGTGCGCCCCGGCTGATCCGCATGTACGACACCCTGACGGTCGACGATCCGGGGCACCCGGAGCTGGACGGCGCCACCGTGCTCGTGCTGGAGCAGGCCGAGGGCTCCCTGGACGCCGTACTGGAACACGAGCCGAGGCCGGAGTCGGGCCCGGCCCTGCTGGCCCAGATCTGCGCGGGCCTGCACCAGCTGCACCACGCGGGCTGGGTGCACGGTGACCTGAAGCCCGCCAACGTGCTGCTGCTGAAGGACGGCTCGGTACGACTGGCCGACTTCAACATGGCGGCGGAGCTGGAGGGCACGCACGCCTACGCACCCGCCTTCGCCACGCCCGACTACACCCCGCCGGAGCTGCTGTGGCCCGAGATCGACGAGCGCGGCACGCGCATCCGCCCCACCGCCGACGTCTGGTCCTTCGGTGTCCTCGCCCATGTCGTCCTCACGGGCTCCTTCCCGTTGCCGGGCGGCAGCACCGAGGCACGTACCGACGCGGCGACGCGCTACGCGCGCGGCGCGGAGGAGTTACGGCTGTCGCCCGGACTCCCCGAAGCCTGGCAGGCGATCGTCCGGGACTGTCTGGCCCCCACGCACGTGGAGCGCGTCGCCCGGGTCCCGGACGCCGGGGCACTCCTGCGCCGGGTGGAAGACGCGGCCGGGGCCTCCCGCTCGGCCCGGCTGCCGAGGCTGCGGCCCCGGCGGTGGCGGCGTCCAGTGCTGGTCGCGGCGGTCGCGGCGGTGGCGGTGCTGGGTGGGACGGCGGTGACATACGCGCTGCGCGACGAGGCTCCCGCCGCCGCGGCACCTCCCAGCTGCGAGAAGCCCGCGGTGTACGAGGACGAGAAACACGGCCGCGGCTACACCGCGGGCTGGAACGGCACCTGGGACTTCACCATCAAGCAGGGTGACGGCGGCAGCCAGGTCCGTGAGGCCCAGTGCCTGCTCAGGTATCTGCACGGCATCACCGAGGTCGGCGAGGCCGACGGGGACTTCGGCCCGCTGACCCATGGCGCGGTCGTCACGTTCCAGAAGCGGGCCGGGCTGGACGCGGACGGGGTCGTGGAGGCGAGGACGTGGGAGGAGCTGCGCAGGGGCGGGGAGGTCTGAGGCGCCGGCGCTCATCGGGCTTCCTGCAGGGCGGGAAGCCGAACGGCAACAACAAGCCCCGGAGACTGCCCGCTTCCGGCAATGAACTGCGGCGCGATCAGAGCGAGGATGTCCGCACCGGCGGATGAGGCACAGGACTCGGGGGAGGGCCGTATGCCGCGTTTCCCGATAACGCGGCAACGACCCAGCGCCTGTGCCTCATCCGCCGGTTCTGGTTCCTGTGTGAGTCCCTGTTCCCGACGTTCGCAAGGAAGGTCCACCCGTGAGACTGACCCGCGCCGCCCTGACCATAGCCGCGACCGCCCTGACGCCGGCCCTCCTGCTCACCACCCCCGCCTTCGCCGCCGACACCGCCGCCTCGTCCACCACCGTGACGGCGACGTCGGACACGGGCGGCTCCACCACGCCGGTGGACGAGATGTCCGACGACGACGTCCGCGTCGCGATCGCACGCATCATCGCCGACCCCGACACCGGCAGGGCCGTCCGCGCCGCCGCGCAGGCCGCCCTGGACGGCACCGTCGCTGACCAGCGGTACTTCCTGGAGACGGGCCGCTGGGTCGCGCAGGCCGAGGACGACCGCGTGGCCGTCGCCCGCATCCTGTTCACCGCCACGAAGAACGGCGACAAGGCGGTCATCAGGGAGGCCAACGAGGCCCTCGACGCCGGTACCCCGGAAGCCCTGCGCGCTTTCCTGGAGACCGGCTACCGCCTCGCCCAGTTCGAGGACGACCGCGTCGCCACCTTCCGCATCCTCCACATCGCCCGGCAGAACAACGACAAGGCCGTCATCAGGGAAGCCAACGAGGCCCTCGAAACCGGCACCCCCGAAGCCCTGCGCGCCTTCCTGGAGACCGGCTACCGCCTCGCCCAGTTCGAGGACGACCGCGTCGCCACCTTCCGCATCCTCCACATCGCCCGGCAGAACAACGACAAGGCCGTCATCAGGGAAGCCAACGAGGCCCTCGAAACCGGCACCCCCGAAGCCCTGCGCGCCTTCCTGGAGACCGGCTACCGCCTCGCCCAGGCCGAGGACGACCGCGTAGCCGTCGCCCGCATCCTCGCCGACCCGGCCATCAGCGACGCGCTGCGCGCTGCGGCGGAGGACGTCATCGACGGCACGCCGGAGGAGTTGCGGTACTTCCTGGAGGTCGGGCGGTACGAGGTGGACGGCTGAGCCGTCCTCCCTTCCCGTCACCGGCGGGTCGCGGAGAGCCGGCGTCCCAGGCCGACCCTGGAGAGTCACTGCGTCCAGATCGTCATCACGTGGCACGGCTTCGACGACAAGAAGGACACGGACTACTCGCCCCAGGCGTGCCCCAAGGGCAACAAGGACACGTTCGACAAGATGCCCGGCGACGGTACCCACTGGAGCCCCGCCGCCGTCAAGATCGCGATTCAGAAGGTCTGAGGGACTTCCTCCACGGCGGGGGCCGCCGTGTTCCCGCGCGTCACCGGGGGGAGGCGTGCGGCCAATCGGCTGCGGCGTCCGTCACGGGCGCCGCAGCCACCCTCTTGCGTCGCATCCGGGCCGCTCCCCGCCCCGACCCGATAGCCTCGGTCCAACTGGCGTGACGCAGGAGCACGTTGGGGAGAAACCGCATTCGGGGGAGCGATGACAGATCAGCGGCAACCTCTGCCGTCGTACACTCCGGCGTCCAGCGACGCCGCTGCCCTGAAGCAGGCCGGCGCGCGTTCGTTACGGCCCAGGGACCCGGGACGGATCGGCCCCTACATACCCGTCGGCCTCCTCGGCACCGGCGGTATGGGCCGCGTCTACCTCGCCCGTCCCGCCGACCACACCCCCGGCCTCGCCGCCGTCAAGGTGATCCGTCCCGAGTACGCCGAGGACCCCCGGTTCCGGCGGCGTTTCGAGCGGGAGGCCGCCCTGCACGCCCGGGTACGTACCGCGCAGGCGCCGCAGTTGCTCGGCACCGGATTCGACGACCCCCTGCTGTGGATGGCGACGCAGTACCTGCCCGGCCTCAACCTCGCCGACGCCGTCCGCGAGTGCGGCCCGCTCGACGTCGCCGGGGTGTGGCGACTGGTCTCCGATCTCGGGCAGGCTCTGGCGGCGCTGGCCGTCGCCGGTGTCGTGCACCGGGATCTCAAGCCGTCCAACGTGGTCCTTTCGCAGCAGGGCGCGCACGTCATCGACTTCGGCATCGCGCAGGCCACCGACAGCAGCGCGATCACCTCGACGGGGAACCGGGTCGGCACGCCCGCCTTCATGGCGCCCGAGTATCTGCGCGAGGGCCGCTGCGACGCCGCCTCCGATGTCTTCTCGCTCGCGGGAAGCCTCATCTACGCGGCCACGGGGCGCGCCCCTTTCGGTGACGGGACGGGCGTCGACGTGATGCATCGTGTCGCGTTCGAGGAGCCCGGAGCCGGCATCATGGCCGGACTCGCGGCCCGGGACGCCGGACTGGCCGCGTTGCTGTCCGCCTGCCTCTCCAAGGATCCCGCCGGCCGCCCCACCCCACAGCAGCTGACCGAGGCCGCCGAGGCCGCCGCGGGTCACCACTCCCCCTCCTGGCACGATCCGCTGGGCGGCCGGCTGCTCGCCCGGCGGCAGGCCTGCGACGTACTGGAACGTTCAGACGTGCAGGAGGCCGTCCACGAGACCGGCCGGTCGCGCACGCCGGTGCGGGGCTCGGCCGTCCCTGCCACCGGCCCCGCGCATGGTCCCACCCGCGCGAGCGGCTCCGGGCACGGGAAGCGGAAGGTGTACCTCGCCCTTGCTGTCGGTCTCGCCGTGTGCGCCGTCGTTGCAGGAACCTTCTTCCTGACCCGTCCGTCCGTCGGCGGAACCGCCTCGGCCGCACCGACAGCGGTCGCCGGCACCGCCCGCGACGGTGCTCGGACCTCCCCTGCCCCCGGTACCTCCGCCTCACCGTCGGGCGCCAAGGACAACGAGATGAAGGCAGAGGGCGGGGAGGAGAAGGAAGCCGCCTCGGGAGCGGGAGCGGACGAGGCGTCACCTGGGCCGAGGACGACCGGAGACGAAGCCACTCCCACCGCCGCCCCGGGGAACGGCGAACGCGGCGGCAGTGACGGAGGCATCCCCGCGACCGCCTCACCCACCGAGACGGCCACCGCTCCCGCCGGCCCTCCCTGGAACTCTCGGTGCACCCACTACTCCGGCACCGAGCTCACCGTCCACGGCGACCGGGGGCAACGTGTGGTCCAGGTGCAGTGCATGCTCACCCAGCGCGGCTTCAAGGTCGGCGACGGGGGCGTGGACGGGCAGTTCGGCGGTGCCACGCAGGCCGCCGTCAAGAAGTTCCAGAGGGCCAAGGGCCTCTCCGCGGACGGCGAGGTGGGACCCGGCACCTGGGCGGCGCTGCGCAGTTCGACGTAGGCGCCGATCCTGCGCGGCACCGCCCGGGTCAGGTGTGCGTCAGTGGAAGAAGTGCCGCGTCCCCGTGAAGTACATCGTGACGCCCGCCTTCTGCGCGGCCTCCACGACCAGTTCGTCGCGGACCGATCCGCCGGGCTGGACCACGGCCGTCACTCCGGCCTCGGTGAGGATCTCCAGCCCGTCCGGGAAGGGGAAGAAGGCGTCGGACGCGGCGTACGCACCCCGCGCACGCTCGGCACCGGCCCGCTCGACGGCCAGCTTCGCGGAGTCCACGCGGTTGACCTGCCCCATGCCGACGCCCACGGAGGCACCGTCCTTGGCGAGCAGGATCGCGTTGGACTTCACCGCGCGGCAGGCCTTCCAGGCGAAGGCCAGCTCGGCCAGTTCGCCGGCGCTCAGCGCCTCGCCGGTCGCCAGCGTCCAGTTGGCCGGGTCGTCGCCGTCGGCCTGGAGGCGGTCGGTCACCTGCAGCAGCGCGCCGCCGTCGATCGGCTTGACCTCGACGGGGGCGGCTGGGCCGTCGGCGCAGCGCAGCACGCGGATGTTCTTCTTCTTGGTGAGGGCCTCCAGGGCCCCGTCCTCGTAGCCGGGCGCCACGATGACCTCGGTGAAGATCTCCGCGACCTGCTCCGCCATCTCCTTGCTGACCGGGCGGTTGACCGCGATCACGCCGCCGAACGCCGACAGCGGGTCGCAGGCGTGCGCCTTGCGGTGCGCCTCGGCGACGTCCGCGCCGACGGCGATGCCGCACGGGTTGGCGTGCTTGATGATCGCGACGCACGGCTCGGTGTGGTCGTACGCGGCACGGCGGGCGGCGTCCGTGTCCGTGTAGTTGTTGTACGACATCTCCTTGCCGTGCAGCTGCTCGGCCTGGGCGAGGCCGCCCGTGCCGGAGACGTACAGCGCGGCCGGCTGGTGAGGGTTCTCGCCGTAGCGCAGGGTGTGCTCGCGCTCCCAGGTGGCGCCGAGGAAGTCGGGGAACCGCGACTCGTCGACGGGCGCGTAGGAGGAGGCGAACCAGGAGGCGACGGCGACGTCGTAGGCGGCCGTGTGCTGGAAGGCCTCTGCGGCGAGCCGCTTGCGGGTGGCGAGGTCGAAGCCACCGGTCTGGACGGCCTTGAGCACATCGGCGTACCGGGCCGGGCTGGTGACGACCGCGACCGACGGGTGGTTCTTCGCGGCGGCCCGGACCATCGACGGCCCGCCGATGTCGATCTGCTCCACGCACTCGTCGGGCGAGGCACCGGAGGCGACGGTCTCGCGGAACGGGTAGAGGTTGACGACGACGAGGTCGAACGGCTCGACACCCAGCTCGGCGAGCTGCTCGCGGTGGCTGTCCAGGCGCAGGTCGGCGAGGATGCCCGCGTGCACGCGCGGGTGCAGCGTCTTGACGCGGCCGTCCAGGCACTCGGGGAAGCCGGTGAGCTCCTCGACCTTGGTGACGGGGACGCCGGCAGCGGCGATCTTCGCGGCGGTGGAGCCGGTGGAGACGAGCTCGACCCCGGCCTCGTGGAGCCCGCGCGCGAGGTCCTCGAGCCCGGTCTTGTCGTAGACGCTGACGAGCGCCCGGCGAAGGGGCCGCTTGTTGCTCTCGGCGGTCACTGGATAACTACCTTTCGTCCCTCAATGCGATAGCCGTTGCGGGCGAGGCGCCCCACGACCTCGACGAGCAGCCTTCGCTCGACTTCCTTGATGCGCTCGTGCAGAGCGCCTTCGTCGTCCTCGTCCCGGATCTCCACCACGCCCTGCGCGATGATCGGCCCGGTGTCGACGCCGTCGTCGACGAAGTGGACGGTGCAGCCGGTGACCTTGGCGCCGTACGCGAGCGCGTCCCGCACGCCGTGGGCTCCGGGGAAACTGGGCAGCAAAGCAGGGTGGGTGTTGACGAACCGACCACCGAACCGGGCCAGGAACTCCTTGCCGACGATCTTCATGAACCCGGCGGAGACGACGAGGTCGGGCTCGTGGGCGGCGACGGCCTCGGCGAGGGCGGCGTCCCACTCCTCGCGGCTGCCGTGGTCCTTGACCTTGCAGACGAAGACCGGCAGCCCGGCGCGCTCGGCACGCGCCAGTCCCTCGATGCCCTCGCGGTCCGCGCCGACGGCCACGACCTCGGCCCCGTACGCCTGCGCGCCGACGGCGGCGATCTCGTCGAGCAGCGCCTGCAGGTTGGTGCCGGATCCGGAGACCAGCACGACGAGGCGCTTGGCGCGCGGGGCCACGGGCTTGGCGGCCACGGTGGGGGCCTTTCTCGGGGGAGCGTCTGTCCAAGGTGACCGGCGCTTGACGTTTTGTACATTCATACGAATGCTTTGCGTCCCCGGATACGGGGAAGCCTACGAACCGGCCGACCGTCAGCAACGATACCGGCACATCGGACGGCCCCCACGGGACGGGGGCATGGCCGGAAGGTAGCGTCTGGACGGAGCCGGTTCGGGAACGACGTCCGGACGTGGTGCGTTCAGAAGGTGACGGACCCGGGTCCGACGCTGTTCCGTTCTGTCCACTCATTCCTCCTCACCAACGGGAAGACGCTCACCTGATGCCGGACCGCAGCCTGCGACTCCTCACGTCCCTCCCCCAGCTGTCTTCGCAGGGAGGGGAGCGCGGCGCCGTGCTGCTGCGGGAGCGCCCCAGCTCACCGCCCGACGCGCCGTCGGGCGGCGACGGCGGGCAGGGACCGGGGCGCGGGTCCCAGGAGGACAACCCCTTCGCCCCGCCGCCCGAGGGCACGCCGGACCGGCCCTGGCAGCCGCGGCGCCCCTCGGGTGAGGACTCCCACGACTCCCCGGACGGTGACGTGCGCGACCGCTCGCCCTGGGGCAGCCAGTGGAGCGACCAGCAGCCCGGCCGCTCCTCCGGCGGCTTCGGTGAGCGGCCCCGCGGCGGGCCCGAGAACCAGGGCGGCGGCCCCCAGAGCGGCGGCCCGAACATGCGCTGGGACCCGACGGATCCCACGCAGCGCCGGGCACGCTACGCCCTGCTGTCGGGCATGTGGGCCTTCTTCTTCGCCCTCTTCAACTGGCCGTACGTGGCGCTGCTGCTCGGCGCGCTCGCCCTCTACTGGGCCATCAGCTCCCTGCGCGCGGGGCCCCGCAAGCCCGACCCGGACTCCCCCGCCCCCGAGCAGCAGAGCGGCGGCCGCCCCCAGACGACGGCGGCGGTGAGCGGCCTGGTCACGGCCTCCCTGGCGATCGCCCTGGTCGCCGCGTCCTTCACGGCGCAGCTGGTCTACCGCGACTACTACACGTGCACCAACGACGCCCTCACCAACGAGGCGAAGCAGTCCTGCTCCCAGCTTCTGCCGGAGGAGCTCAGGGGGCTGCTGGGGACGGACGACTGACGCCTCAGGCACTTTCCGGCGGGGCGGACCGGTCGGGCGGGGCCGGGGCGTCATACGGCTCGGGCGCCGGGTCGGACTGCAGGAAGTCGTAGAGCTCGAAGTCCCTCTCGCGATCCTGGCCCCGCGGGCCGTACGGGGTGTCGTGCCCGAAGGGCGCCCGGGGGACGTGGGGCGCGTCCGGTGCGTCGTGCCCGAAGGGCGTGTGAGAGGCGTCGAGCGTGTCCGGTGCGGGGCCCGAGGGGTGAGGCGCCGGGTTCGCCGGTGCGGAGTCACGTCCGGCCGGTTTGCTGCTCTCGGCACCCCACGCGGCTCCAAGATCTCCGACGCCCCAAAGCCCTCCGGGATCCTCGGCTCCCCCAGCCGGTCCGGCGCCCCCGGCCCGTCCGGCTCCCCGGGCGCCCTCGGCGGCTCCGGCGCCCCCGGCCACCCCCGCGACCCCGGCGACCCCGGTACGCGTGAACCAGCCGCGGCCTCGCTTCCGGAACCGCCCCTCCCCCTTGGCGCCTCCGGCCGCTTCCTCCCGCTGCCTGCCGATCTTCGGCTCCTCCGCCCCGGGCGTCCGGCACCGCCAGGCCCGCACGCCCACCGCCGTAGGGATCGCCAGCAGCCCCAACCAGGCCAGCGTCGCGGCGGCGACCTGCCACCACACCGGGCCGAAGCGGGACAGCACGGCAGAGCCGAGCGGGCCGCCCGACAGCGCGGACAGCCCCGCGAGCACGGCCGCGCAGAGCACCGCCGCCAGCGCGGCGGCCCGGGCGGTGCGGCCGGTCGACCAGACCGCGGCCCGCGCGCCCCCCGGCCTCGTCCCGCCGCGTTCCGCGGATGCCGCCCCGTTGCCCACCGTCCAGCCCACGACCACCGCGGCGACCACCGGTACCGCCCCGGCCGCCCAGTGCACCGGCGTCCCCGCCCCCGCCTCCGGCACCGCCGCCAGCAGCGGAAACGGCGGCAGGAACGGAGCCGGTGCCGAGGACAGCGGGCCGACCGCGTGACCGGCCCCGAGGGCGAAGCCCGGGCCGAGGGCGTACGCGGTGCCCCACACCGCCGCGTTCGGGACCAGGGCCGCGCACAGCAGCACTACCGCGAACCGCCCCGACCACCCCTCGGTCAGCCCGAGCAACGACGCCTGGGTCGCCGCCCCATGGCCCACCAGCGACACCGCCACCAGCAACGCGCCGCCCCCGAGCAGCACCGCCACCCCGGCCGCCGCGGCCCGGGCCGCGACTCCCGGGCGCCCGTCCGGGCCGAGCACCAGCGGGCGCACTCCCACCGGCAGTACGCCCAGCAGCCGCCGCAGCGGCCGGCCCGGACGGCCGTACGCCGACCACACGCCCGCCCCCGCCGCCACGCCGGCGACCAGCGGGACGCACACCCCCGTCCACACCCACACCGGCCGCAGCACACCGCCTGCGGCGTAGAGGGCGGCGGGCGCGGCGACGGTGAGGTAGCCGAGGACGACGCCCGTCCACGCGATGCGAGGGGGGACCAGGGGCGGGCTCGCGGCCACCTCGACGTCCTCCTCGAAGCCGTCGTCCTCGTTCCCTCCCCCGCCGTCCGTGGCATCCCGCGCCGCCCGGTGCAACAGCCACACCGGCAGTGTGAGCAGCAGCAGGGGCGGGAGGCCGAGGGGGGCGGGGACGCCGGAGAGCGTGTCGGTGCGGACCAGTTCGGCACCGTGCGCCAGCAGCCACAGCGCCGCCGCCACGTGCATGGCGCCACCGGGCCCGCTGTCCGGGTAGGGCGAGCTGATCCACAGCAGCATCACGAGCACGGCGAACGCCGCCAGTCCGAGGCCCGCCGCGAGCGCACCGCCCATGAGGCCGCCGACCAGGCCGGGCGAACGGTCGCGCATCCGGGTGAGCAGGGGCGACGGCGAACGCCGGCGCGCGGTCATCTCGATCACGACCGCCATGCTCCCAACGACACGCGCTTTCCCGTCGTAACAGGCGAACCATCGCTGTGTCGCTCAATATACGTTTATGTACTTTTCCGGACGGAGGGGCGCCCGGTGACGCAGAGCCCTGCCATCCCGCTCCCCCCACCCAAGGAACGCCGACGTCTGCGCGAGGCCGCCTCGCTGACGCGTGCTCAGCTGGCCTCCCGGGTGGGCGTCACCAGCGAGACGGTGCGCGGGTGGGAGACCGGCCGCTCCACGCCGCGCGGCCGCAAGGGGGAGAAGTACGCGAAGCTGCTCAACTCGCTGGGTGACGAGACGGAGGTGACGCCTCCTCAGGACGGCGCCGCCGATGCCGACGGCCCGGAACCGGCGCCCGGGGCGGCGGCCTCACGGCGAGGCGCCCGGGCCAGGCGCAGGGCCACCGCCACCGACCGGAAGCGACCCGCCGCGAAGGACCGGGACCGCGGCCCCGTCACGGTCCCCGACCGGAGCCACAACCCCGTCCCGCACGGACACCGCGTCATCCTCACCGAGCGCCCGCGCACCACGCCCCCGCGCCGGCCGGACGACGCCGTCTCCGCTCTGACCCCCGATCAGGCCTTCGACGCGCTGTACGCCTTCTGCGCCCCCGCGCTCGTCCGGCAGACCTATCTGCTGACCGGCCGCCGTGAACTGGCCCGGGAGTCGGTGGAGCGGGCCTTCCAGATCGCCTGGCAGCGCTGGCCCGAGGTGGCCCGCGACCGCGACCCGGCGGGGTGGGTACGCGCGATGGCGTACGAGTGCGCGCTCTCCCCGTGGCACCGGTTCCGGCCGCGCTACCGGCACCCCGAGCCGCCGCCACCCGACGCGTTCGACCGGGCTCTGATGGACACCCTGCTGAAGCTCCCGCCGTCCTACCGCCGCACGCTGGTGCTCTACGACGGGGTCGGGCTCGGCCTGCCGGAGACGGCGGCGGAGACGGAGGCGAGCACCCGCGCGGCCGTGAACCGCCTGGCGCACGCACGCGAGGCGGTCGCCGAGCGGCTGCCGGAGCTGGCGGACCCGGAAACGCTGCACTGGCGGCTGGTCGAACTGGCCTCCACCGAGCGGCTGCGAGCCGCCAAGCCCCCGGTCGTGCGGAAGGGCGGGGAACGCCGGGCCCGCTTCTGGACCCGGGCCGCCATCGCCTTCACCGTCGCCCTGATCGGCGCCACGGCCCTCACCGCCCGCACGGCCCCCACCCACTACGAACCACCCGTACCGGCGGGAGAGACGGTTCAGGGCGTACCACCACCGGTCGCGCCCGGACCGCTGTCGGAGTCGGAGCGGGAACTGCGCGCGAAGCTGCGCAAGGAGGAACAGAAGGGGCCGGAGCGGTTGATGCCGCAGCCGCGGTAACAAGGGAGTGGGCCCGCCCCCGTACGGGGGCGGGCCCATCAGCGCGCGTGACGGCGATGTTCAGCCGGCGAGGATCGCGCGCGCCAGCTTCGCCGTCTCGGTCGGGGTCTTGCCGACCTTGACCCCGGCGGCCTCAAGGGCCTCCTTCTTCGCGGCGGCCGTGCCGGAGGAGCCGGAGACGATGGCGCCGGCGTGGCCCATGGTCTTGCCCTCGGGCGCGGTGAAGCCCGCGACGTAGCCGACGACCGGCTTCGTCACGTTCTCCTTGATGAAGGCCGCGGCCCGCTCCTCGGCGTCGCCGCCGATCTCACCGATCATGACGATCAGGTCGGTGTCGGGGTCGGCCTCGAACGCGGCGAGGGCGTCGATGTGGGTCGTCCCGATGACCGGGTCGCCACCGATGCCGACGGCCGAGGAGAAGCCGATGTCCCGCAGCTCGTACATCATCTGGTACGTCAGCGTGCCGGACTTCGAGACCAGACCGATGCGGCCCGGCTTGGTGATGTCGCCCGGGATGATGCCGGCGTTGGACTGGCCCGGCGTGATGAGACCGGGGCAGTTCGGGCCGATGATCCGGGTCTTGTTGCCCTGGGACACGGCGTACGCGTAGAACGCGGCCGAGTCGTGGACCGCGATGCCCTCGGTGATGACGACCGCGAGGGGGATCTCGGCGTCGATGGCCTCGACGACGGCCGCCTTGGCGAAGGCCGGCGGGACGAAGAGGACGGACACGTTGGCGCCCGTCTTCTCGATCGCCTCGGCGACCGTGCCGAAGACCGGGATGTCGTTGCCGTCGATGTCGACGGACGTGCCCGCCTTGCGGGGGTTCACGCCACCGACGATGTTCGTGCCGTCGGCCAGCATGAGCTTGGTGTGCTTCATGCCCGTGGCACCGGTCATGCCCTGGACGATGACCTTGCTGTCCTTGTTGAGGAAGATAGCCATGGCTGTTTAGTCCCTCGTCCCTTACTTCGCAGCCGCGAGCTCGGCGGCCTTGTCGGCCGCTCCGTCCATGGTGTCCACGCGCTGCACCAGCGGGTGGTTGGCGTCGGAGAGGATCTTGCGACCCAGCTCGGCGTTGTTGCCGTCCAGACGGACGACGAGGGGCTTGGTGACGTCCTCGCCCCTGTCCTTGAGCAGCTGCAGCGCCTGCACGATGCCGTTGGCGACCTCGTCGCAGGCGGTGATGCCACCGAAGACGTTGACGAAGACGGACTTGACGTCCGGGTCGCCGAGGATGATCTCCAGGCCGTTCGCCATGACGGCGGCGGAGGCGCCACCACCGATGTCGAGGAAGTTGGCCGGCTTCACGCCGCCGTGCGCCTCACCGGCGTACGCGACGACGTCCAGGGTGCTCATGACGAGACCCGCGCCGTTGCCGATGATGCCGACCTCGCCGTCGAGCTTGACGTAGTTGAGGTTCTTCTCCTTGGCGGCGGCCTCGAGCGGGTTGGCCGCGGCCTTGTCCTGGAGGGCCTCGTGCTCCGGCTGACGGAACTCGGCGTTCTCGTCCAGGGAGACCTTGCCGTCCAGGGCGATGACGTCACCGGAGGCGACCTTGGCCAGCGGGTTGACCTCGACCAGGAGGGCGTCCTCCTCGATGAAGGTGTCCCACAGCTTGACCAGGACGTTCACGACCTTGTCGGCGACCTCGGCCGGGAACTTGGCGGTCGCGACGATCTCGCGGGCCTTCTCCTCGGTCACGCCCTCGTTGGCGTCGATCGGCGTCTTGGCGACGGCCTCGGGGCGCGTGGCCGCCACCTCCTCGATCTCCACGCCGCCCTCGACGGAGGCGATGGAGAGGAAGGTGCGGTTGGCACGGTCCAGGAGGAAGGAGACGTAGTACTCCTCAAGGATCTCCGGGGCCGTCTCGGCGATCATCACCTTGTGGACCGTGTGGCCCTTGATGTCCATGCCGAGGATGTTGGTCGCGTGCTCGACCGCCTCGTCGGCGGTGGCGGCGAGCTTCACGCCGCCGGCCTTGCCACGGCCGCCGACCTTCACCTGGGCCTTGACGACGGACTTGCCACCGAGGCGCTCGGTGGCTGCGCGGGCCGCCTCAGGCGTGTCGATGACTTCACCGGCCAGCACCGGTACATCGTGCTTGGCGAAGAGGTCCCTCGCCTGGTACTCGAACAGGTCCACGCGCTTCCGTCCCTATCAGTGATCTCGCGGTTCGTTGTCTGCGTGGGCGTGCCGCGAGGGCAACGTGACGTCCGCTGTCTGTCACAAGGGAGGCGCACACGGTGTCCGAGCGCGCGGCATGTCCGTCTCGCAGGTTATCGCTGCTTCCGCGAGGCCTCTAAATCGAGGGTCACACCTGAGCGGTGATACCTGTCACATGATGTCGCACTCTCTGGCACGGGGTGCCGGAGGTGAGGGGCCTCACCGGGCTGGGGTTGACCCGGTGAGGCCCGCCGGACACCTCCGAAGGAGCACGAAGGCCCTGTTCAGGGCCCGCTCTCCGGGGCGCGGGGCGGTGCTCCCCACCCCAATGGGGACCACCCGCCCCATCCACGAGGTTTCGGCCTCGGACCACCGACGGTTTTCGGCCGTCCGGAGGTGGCGCCTCGTGAAGCACTGGGAGGGGGAGGGGTGCCGGTGGGGCACCCCGGGCGGGGTCGGCCGACGAGGCTCTTCGCCCCTGGGGGGCCGGGCCAGCGGCGGGGCGACCCCGGCGGTCTCTCCGTCCGCTCCAGCCGGGGAAGATCCGCTCTAGCCGGGGAAGAGGGGGACGTCCCGGTGACCGCACCGGGCACCGCCAGCGAGAGCGCGGCCCGCGGCACCGGGGACGAGCCTGAGCGGCGCTCCGGGGCTCGGGGTGACGGCGTGAGCGTCGCCGTGCCGCGGTGAGCCGTTGTCGGCCAGGAACCGGCTGCCGAGCGCGCCGTCGGGACGACCGCCGGACGCGTGTCCGGCGGTCGTGGTACGTCCGGCGTGCGTGGACGGTTCCGGGCGGTCTGGGCGGTCTGGGCGGCCTGGGCGGCTGGTGTGGTCGGCGAGGTTTGCGTGAGCTCCGTGTCTGACGTGGTGGGTGTGAGGATCGGAGACCATCGGGCCCGCGTGGACGGCGTAGGGCTCCTTGCCGTGGGCCGGGGGGCCCGGCGTCCCGGGCCGCCTCGGGGAGCCGGTCCCACCCGCCGTCGGCGCCGTCGTCCCACCCCTCTGCGGGTCAGCCGTGACCGGGACGGGGAGGGGGCGGCCGGGGAGCTCCGGGTTGCTGGGGAACCCGGGGAACGCGGGGAGAGCGGGCGCCTCCGGGTGGGCGACGTCACTGCCGGGGGGCGCGGGCAGACCCGGCAGCCCCGGCAGCCCGGGCGACTCGGGCGGTCCCGGGAGAACGGGCAGCCCGGGTGACTGGGGATGTCCCGGGAGCGCGGGCAGCGCGGGTGAGCCGGACAGGCCCGGAAGCGCCGTCAGCCCGGGTGAGCCGGACAGTCCTGGCAAGGAGGGCGGCGCCGGCATGTCGGCCGTAACCGGGAGGTGCGGCAGGGGTGGGAGGTCGGGCAGCACCGGGCCCGACGGTGGCTTGGGCAGCACCGGGCCCGACGGTGGCTTGGGCAGCACCGGGTGCGTCGGCTGCGTGGGCAGCTCCGGGTGCTCCACGTGCGGCGGCTGCTCGGCGCGCGACGGCCGCCGGGGCTGCTGTGACCGCAGGGACGAGGACGGCGGGACCTCCACCCGGGTGTCTGGCAGCCCCTCGCCCACCGCCTCCCCCACAGCACCGGCACTCCGAGCAAGCCGGTGCCCCGAACCCCCGGGGATGTGAACGCCGACGGTCTGCCCGGCCCGGCCCTCCGGCAGCGCCCCTCCGCCGTTCTCCGCATGGGCCCGCTCCTCCGACAGCAGCCCGAAGACCAGCAACCCGGCCAGCAACAGCGTCACTTGGAGCGCACGCCGCCCGGCCGCCGTGCGCAGCGTGCGCAACGCGGCATCGGGCAGGGCTGCTGACCAGCTCAAGAGGGGGAGCTTCCTCCCGTGCGACGGAAGCGGTACCGCCGGGCCGTCACCACGCACGGCCAGGCAGGCGCCGATCCTCGCACGGGAGTGCGGAGGTTGCGCAAGCCCTTGCTACCGATGGACCGTCATGTCCGTTTTGCTGCTCCGCGTCGGACGACGACGCATCGGCCAGCCGCCGTCTTCCCCCTCACGCCAGGCCCTTCACGCCGGGCCCTTCACGCCGCGTCCGGTATCGGCAGCGGCCGCTTCTCGATCGCCGCCGCCATCACCTCCGGGAACAGATCGGGCGTGCACGCGAACGCCGGTGCCCCCAGCGCCGCGAGCGCCGCCGCGTGCTCCCGGTCGTACGCCGGTGCTCCCTCGTCCGAGAGCGCCAGCAGCGTCACGAACTGCACCCCCGACGCCTTCATCGCGGAGACCCGCTTGAGCATCTCGTGGCGAATGCCGCCCTCGTAGAGGTCGCTGATCAGCACGACCACCGTCTCCGCGGGCCGGGTGATCTGCGACTGGCAGTACGCGAGCGCCCGGTTGATGTCCGTGCCACCGCCGAGCTGCGTGCCGAACAGCACGTCGACCGGGTCGTCCAGCTGGTCCGTGAGATCGACGACCGCCGTGTCGAAGACGACGAGTCGCGTGGAGATCGTCCGCATCGAGGCGAGCACCGCCCCGAACACCGATGCGTACACGACCGATGCCGCCATGGATCCCGACTGGTCGATACAGAGGATGACCTCCTTCTTCGTGGACTGGGCAGCCCGCCCGAACCCGATGAGCCGCTCCGGCACGATCGTTCGGTACTCGGGCAGGTAGTGCTTGAGGTTGGCCGCGATGGTGCGGTTCCAGTCGATGTCGTGGTGGCGGGGCCGGCTGGTCCGGGCGCTGCGGTCGAGCGCGCCGGTGAGGGTGGCCCGGGTACGGGTGGCCAGCCGCTTCTCCAGGTCCTCGACGACCTTGCGCACGACGGCCCGGGCCGTCTCCTTCGTCGTCTCCGGCATCGCCTTGTTGAGTGACAGCAGCGTGCCGACGAGGTGCACGTCCGCCTCTACCGCCTCCAGCATCTCGGGCTCCAGCAGCAGCGTGGCGAGTCCGAGCCGGTCGATGGCGTCGCGCTGCATGACCTGCACGACGGACGAGGGGAAGTACGTCCGGATGTCCCCGAGCCAGCGCGCCACGGACGGTGCCGACGTCCCGAGCCCCGCCGAACGGTCCCGGCCCCCTTGTGACCTGCCGTCCTTCCTGCCGTAGAGGGCGGTGAGCGCTCCGTCCATGGCCGCGTCCCGCCCCGACAGCGCGCACCCCGTGCCGTCCGCCGCGTCGCCCCCGAGGACGAGCCGCCAGCGCCGCAGCCGCTCCTGCGCCGGGTCCGTGATCTCGGACGTCATCCCCGTCCTCCCTTGCGAGGCCGTTCCCACAGCGGGATCACCGGCACGGTCGTCGACGGCCGCCTCTGCGCCCCGAGTCCGCCCGTCACGATGTCTCCCGCTTCCGGTGCCGTCGTCCGCTCCGTCCGCACCTCGGTCGTCATCCCGTCACCCCCACCAGGTTGTTGCCGGTGTTCTCGTCCATGTCGTCCAGTCCGAGCAGCAGCCGCAGGACCGGCAGCACGGCGTCCGCGCGCACCGTGTCGAGGTCGGCCGCGAAGCCGGGTATGCCGGAACCGGGGGCTGTCTCGCCCCCTCGGGCTCCCGGTCCGCGCCGGACCAGTTCGCCGAGGGTCCGGCGCACTCCGGGCTCGTAGGCCGAGAACGTCCGCCGCAGCAGGGGCAGTACGTCCGTGAAGGCCTCGGCCGGCACGCCGGTCAGCCACGTGTCGACCAGTCCGAGCAGCCGCTCGTCGTGCACCAGGAGCATCCCGCCCCCGGAGCCCCCTCCGACGAAGCCCTCGATCCACGCGGCCGCGTCCGCAGGCGGTGTACCCGGTGACAGGACGAGCCCCATCAGCAGGGCCGCCTCGTCCTGGGCCAGCTCCCCGTCGTCGAGCAGGAGCCGCACGGCCCGCCCCCGGATGACCCCGGGCACGGTGTCCCGCCCGGACAGCACCCGCAGCACCGACTGCCAACGGCCTCTCAGAGGGCCGTGCCCGGCCGCGGGGGCGTCGCCCAGGAGGCCCACGGCCCCGTGGACCGCGTCCACATGGCCCCGCATCTCCTCGGCGGCGTCCGCGTCGAGCGCGGCACAGGCCGGGGGAAGACCGACGAAGACCCGCTCGGCCAGTCCGGCGGCGACCTCCGCCAGGGCGCCGGTGTCCGTGCCGCGCACGTCGCCGTAGCGCAGGGAGCGGACCAGGGCCGGGAGCGCCTGGGCGAGATGGCCGACGTCCGTGTCCAGGGCCGCCCGGTCGGCGAGGACCCGCATCACGATGGGAAGCGCGTCGGGCAGTTCGGCCAGCAGGCAGCGCTCGGCGAGCCCCGTGACGTCGGCGAGGCCTTCCGCGGTGACGGCGTCCGCCTCGGCCTTCGCGGTCGCGGCGGACAGGACGGTCGTCCCCCACACCCCGGCCTCGGCGACCCGTACGGACAGCTCGGGCTCCCAGCGCAGCCGCCACGTCTCCCTAAACGTGCCCGTGCTGCCCCGCGAGGTGGCCGGTTCGCCCCAGGCGATGCCGAGCAGTCGCAGCCGGTGCAGCAGCCTGCTGCGGGCGGCGTCGTTCTCCTTGCGCAGGTCGAGCTCCACCTCCCGCTCCAGCGCCTCCGGTTTCAGCCTCAGCCGGCGCTGCAGCCGGGTGAGGTCCCGCTGCAACGGCACCGCAGGCGCCGACGGCGGCACCTCCCCCAGCACGTCCCCCACGACCAGCCGGTCCCGCACCAGCGCCAGCGGCACGTCCGAGCCCTCGCACATCACCGCACGCACCGCGTCGGTCGTCTCGCTCAGGCCGGGCAGCGGACGGCCGCGCATCGCCGCGAGCGTCTCGGCCAGCCGCACCGCCTCGATGACATGCGCGGAGGAGACGATCCGGTCCTCGGCGCGCAGCAGTCCCGCCACCTTGGTCAGCCACCGCTCCACCGGCCGGTCCGGGGCGCCGAACAGGTGCCCGTACCAGCCGGGCGAGTCGATGCCGGCCCCGTACCCGCTGGTCCGGGACAGCCGGCGGTGCGTCCACGGCACCCAGGTCATGTCCGTCCTGACCTTGGGCAGTCCCTTCAGCAGCGCCTTGTCGGCGGCGACGGTGGTCTTCTGCCGCAGGGCGGGCACGTGCCAGGCGCCGCAGACGACGGCCACGCCGTCCTCGAACTCCCGCTGCGCGGCGCGCACCTGGAGCCGCATGTACGCCTCCCGCACCAGGTCCCGGTCGTGTCCCCCGCTGCCGTACGTCTCCCGCAGCGCGCCCATGGCCTCCTCGAGCGCGGTGAACGACGCGAGCGCGTCGCCCTCCCCCGCACCCCGGTGCTCCACGACGTCCTCCCACCACCGCTCCGGGTCGTCGTAACCGGCGGTGCCGGCGAGCACTCCGAGCGGGTCGATCCGCAGGTCGGCGGAGCCTGGGCCGCCGGTGTCCCCGTCCGCCGCCGCCTCTGTGTCCGGAGGGACTTCACCCTCCCCCTGCCTCCCCCAGGCCAGGGTGTGCGTGGCCGGCAGATCGATGAAGCGGGCCGGGACGTCGTGCTCCAGGGCCCAGCGGAGGGCGACCCACTCCGGGGAGAACCCGGCCAGCGGCCAGAACGCCGAACGGCCGGGCTCGTCCACGGCGTGGGCGAGCAGGGCGACCGGCGGCCGCATCTCCCGGTCGGCGGCGAGCGGGATCAGGGGGTCCGCCTCGGGCGGCCCCTCGATCAGGACGACCCGCGGCCGGGCCTCCTCCAGCGCCGCCCGCACCGCCCGCGCCGACCCCGGCCCGTGATGCCGCACCCCGAGCAGCACCGGTCCCGCCGCGGCCCCCTGGCCCACGACCCTTTCCACACCGGTCACTTCATCCCCCTCCCGTCCCGCACGTCCGGGCCCGAACCCGTCGGCGACCGCTGTCCCATCACCCGGGGCCACCGCCCCGCGTCGCTCACACGCTCACCTCGCGGCAGGCCCGGTAGAAGTCCTTCCAGCCGTCACGCTCGCGGACGACGGTCTCCAAGTACTCCTGCCAGATGACCCGGTCCGCCGCCGGATCGCGGACCACCGCGCCGAGGATGCCCGCGGCGACGTCGCCCGGCCGCAGCACGCCGTCGCCGAAGTGGGCCGCCAGGGCGAGCCCGTTGGTGACGACGGAGATCGCCTCGGCCGTGGACAGCGTGCCGCTGGGCGACTTCAGCTTCGTCCGGCCGTCGGCCGTGACCCCGTCGCGCAGCTCGCGGAAGACCGTGACGACCCGGCGGATCTCGTCGAGCCCGTCGGGCGCGGCCGGCAGGTCGAGGGAGCGGCCGATCTGGTCGACGCGCCGCGAGACGATGTCGACCTCGGCCTCGGGGCTCTCCGGCAGCGGCAGCACCACCGTGTTGAAGCGGCGGCGCAGGGCGCTGGACAGGTCGTTGACCCCGCGGTCGCGGTCGTTGGCCGTGGCGATCAGGTTGAAGCCGCGGACCGCCTGCACCTCCTGGCCCAGTTCCGGTATGGGCAGCGTCTTCTCCGACAGGATCGTGATGAGGGTGTCCTGCACGTCGGCCGGGATACGGGTCAGTTCCTCGACGCGGGCCGTCATGCCCTCCGCCATGGCCCGCATGACCGGGCTGGGCACCAGGGCGTCGCGGCTCGGGCCGTGGGCGAGCAACTGCGCGTAGTTCCAGCCGTAGCGGATCGCCTCCTCCGGGGTGCCGGCAGTGCCCTGCACCAGCAGCGTGGAGTCACCGCTGACCGCCGCGGCCAGATGCTCGGACACCCAGGTCTTGGCCGTGCCCGGCACGCCGAGCAGGAGCAGGGCGCGGTCGGTGGCGAGCGTGGTGACGGCGACCTCGACGATGCGGCGCGGGCCGACGTACTTGGGGCTGATCACCGTGCCGTCGGGCAGGGTGCCGCCGAGCAGGTACGTCGCGACGGCCCACGGCGACAGCTGCCAGCGGGCCGGGCGCGGACGGTCGTCCTGGGCGGCCAGCGCGGCGAGTTCCTGGGCGAAGGCGTCCTCGGCGTGCGGTCGCAACGCCTGGGTCGCTTTCGTCTCCCCCGCTTCGACGGACGTCGGCTCCACGGACACGGTCATGGCAAAGTCCCCCTCCAGCTCGCCCGGTTCGGATCTGGCACCAACGTTGCACCACACCACTGACAATGCGTTCCGACCTGCGAAAACGCTCCGCCGGGGGCGCTCGCGGACCCGATTGTCAGTGGGGGGATCTACCTTCGGCGACATGACTCAGCAGGGGGTGCGCTGGACCGCGGAGCAGGTGCTGGCACTGGCGCCTGACGCGGCATCACGCAAAGCGGGAAGCAAACTCGGCGCGGCGGGGCCGTGGTCGGAGGCGGGGTGTTCCGACGAGGGGACGGTGTGGGGGCTGTGCAAGGGCAGCGGAAGCAAGCCGTATCAGACGGTCGTGGACATCGCGGACGCCGCCGGGCCCGCGTACAAGTGCAGTTGTCCCAGCCGCAAGTTCCCGTGCAAGCACGCGCTCGGCCTGCTGCTGCTCTGGGCCGCCGACGCGGCGGCGGTGCCGCCGGGGCAGGCGCCGGAGTGGGCCGGGCAGTGGACAGCGGGGCGGCGCAGGCGCACTCAGGAGAAGAAGGCCGGGGACGGCTCCGGTGCGCCGCCCGGGCCGGCTGATCCGGAGGCGGCGCGCCGCCGGGCGGAGCGCCGGGCCGAGCGGGTCACGGCGGGCGCGGTGGAGCTGGAGCAGCGCCTGGCCGATCTGCTGCGCGGCGGCCTGGCGGCCGCGGAGCAGTCGGGGTACGGCCTCTGGGAGGAGACGGCGGCCAGGATGGTCGACGCCCAGGCGCAGGGGCTGGCGGGCCGGGTGCGGGAGTTGGGGGCGATCCCGTCCACAGGGCCGGGCTGGCCGGTGCGGCTGCTGGAGGAATGCGCCCTGCTGCATCTCCTCGGCCAGGGCTGGCTGCGCCGCGAGCGGCTCCCGGACGGCCTCGCCGCCACGGTCCGCTCCCGCATGGGCCTCCCGGCCTCCGCGGACGGCCCGCCGCTGCGCGACCGCTGGCTGGTCCTCGCCCAGTACGACACGACGGACCCGCGCCTGACGACCCGCCGGATCTGGCTGCACGGCGCCGCCTCGCACCGCACCGTGCTGCTCCTCTCCTACGGCGCCGCCGGCCGCGCCCCGGAGCCGGCGCTGCCGGTGGGGCTCAGCCTGGAGGCCGAGGTGTCCGCGTACCCGGGCGCCGGGCAGCCGCGGGTGGCCCTGGGCGAGCAGTTCGCCCCGCCCGCTCCCACGGCGATACGTCCGCCGGGGACGACCACGATGCGGGCGGCGGCCCGTTACGGCGACGCCCTGCGCGACGACCCGTGGCTGGAGTCCGTCCCGGTGACGCTGGACCGGGTCGTTCCGTCCCCGGACGGCGACTCCTGGCAGCTGGCGGACGCCGACGAGGACGGGGCGCTGCCGCTCACTCCTGCCGCGCGTTCCCGGCCGGGCCTGTGGCGGCTCGTCGCCCTGTCGGGCGGGGCCCCGGTGAAGGTCTTCGGCGAATGCGGCCACCAGGGCTTCACCCCGCTGACGGCCTGGCCCGAGGGCCCGGGCGACGCGGTCGCGCTGTGCTGAACCGGCGGCGGTCCCGCGCACAGCAGGTCGGCCGATCCCACGCATCCCAGAGATCCACGAATTTTTCAGGCATCACGGGACAACCGGTGAGAGCGAGCCTTCAACCACCGGGCGCCCCGCGGAAAGGAAGCTCATGACCAGGACCTCCACACCCGTGGACGCGCCCGGCGCGGACACCTGGGAGGGGCTCGTCACCACCGCGCTGCTGGGCACCGACCGGCGCACCCCGCCGGGCACCGCGCCGGGCCCGGACGCCGCTTCGGCCCTGCTGGACGCGGCGGCCGTTCAGACCGTGCGACGGCGGGCCGGTCTGCGCCCGGCGCGGGCGGCCGAACGTCCTCGGCCGGCTCCGCAGGACACGCGTCCGACGCTGCCGCCGGCGGCCGCCCGAAGGCTCGCGATGCTGCTGGCCGACCGCCCCGGCCCGTCCGGCGGCGGCCGGCGGGGCACCGCGCCCGACCTGACGGAGCTGCTGCCGCAGTGGCTCGCGACGGCGAACGCCCGTGGTTTCGCACCGCCTCCGCAGGTGCTTCCGGCGTTGCTGGACGCGGCCCGGGGGCGTACCGACCTGCGTCCGGCGGCGCTGGAGTTCGCGGGGCCGCGGGCCCTGTGGCTGGCACGGCTGAACCCGGACTGGCGGTTCGCCCTGCGCGCCGCCCCGGGCGGCGGAGCGGCCCTGCCGCACCCCGAGGACGACGACAGGATCCAGCAGCTCTGGCAGGAGGGCCTGTTCGCCGAACGCGTCGCCCTGCTGTCCGCCCTGCGCTCGCGCGAACCGGCTCCCGCACGCGACCTGCTCGCGACGACGTGGGCGACGGAACGGGCCGAGGACCGGCTGATGTTCCTCGATTCGCTGCGCGCGGGCCTGGGCCCGGACGACGAGCCGTTCCTGGAACAGGCCCTGTCCGACCGCAGCCGCAACGTCCGGGCGACGGCGGCGGAGCTGCTGTCGGCCCTGCCCGGTTCGGCGCTCGCCGCGCGGATGGCGGTCAGGGCGGAGGCGTGTGTCGCCATCGACCACGTGCGGGCCGCCCAGGCCAGTGGGACCGGCCGTGAGGACGAGGAAACCGGAGGGAACACGCGGACCATTCCGGCGATCGCCGTCGAGGCGCCGCACGAGTGCGACCCGGGCATGGAGCGCGACGGCGTCGTGGCGAAGGCCCCGGCCGGTCGCGGTGAACGGTCCTGGTGGCTGGGTCAGCTGGTGGAGGCCGCACCGCTGGGCACCTGGTCGCGGCGGCTCGGCGGGCGCACGCCCCGGGAGATCGTGGTGCTGCCGGTGGCGGACGACTGGCAGGGCGAACTGCACGCGGCGTGGTGCCGGGCGGCGGTGCGCCAGCGGGACGCCGAGTGGTCACGCGCGCTGCTGGGCGAGCCGTCGGCGCCGGAAGCGGGCGGTCCGGGCGCGGTGTCCCTGGCCGAGCGCGCCAAGCTGCTGGGCACGCTGGGTGCTGCCGAACGGGCCGAGTGGGTGGCCGGCTTCATCGCCGCGCACGGCCTGTCCGAGGCCTTCCAGCTGCTCGGGGTGTGTGCGGTGCCCTGGGCGGCGCCGCTCGGCAGGGCGGTGGTGGACGCGCTCAACATCGCTCGGGACGCGGGGAGTTATCCATGGAGTTTCAGCGGAGTCATGGGCTTGGCCGAGCGCTGTCTCGACCCGTCCGAGGCCGCCCGGCTCGATGCTCTGCTGGCCGTACCCGACGAACCGGAGAACGCGTCCCCGGGAGCCGGCGGCTACTGGGCGGAGGCGTTCCAGCGCCTGGTCACGACCCTGCGCCTGCGTGCGGCGATGACCGACGAGCTGGGAGCCGCCTGACCCTCTTCCGCGCCTGCGGCGGCGCGCGCCGCGACCCGCTCGATGACGGGCGCCTCGCGGCACCCGGCCTCACGTGCCCTACGGCAACCGGCTGCCGCGAGGCATGCCACCGATCGGGACGGCCGCCGGAGGCAGTCGCCCGTCCCCGTCGAACCGAGAGTGCGTCGCCCCTGGCCGGGCAGGGGCGCCCCGGTGGGACCGCCGGAGGTCTACGCCTCCGCGGGCTGGCGCGCGTTCGTCCGGACCCAGTCCACGATCGACGCCGTCGTCGCGCCCGGGGTGAAGATCTCCGCGACGCCCTTCTCCTTCAGCAGGGGGATGTCCGCCTCGGGGATGATCCCGCCGCCGAAGACCAGGATGTCCTCCGCGTCGTGCTCCCTGAGCAGGTCGATCACCGCCGCGAAGAGCGTGTTGTGCGCTCCGGAGAGGATGGACAGCCCGATCGCGTCGGCGTCCTCCTGGATCGCCGTGTCGACGATCTGCTCGGGAGTCTGGTGGAGCCCGGTGTAGATGACCTCCATACCGGCGTCACGCAGGGCCCGCGCGATCACCTTGGCCCCGCGATCGTGGCCGTCGAGCCCCGGCTTGGCCACCACGACGCGGATCGGACCGGCTGCCACACCCATCACTGCCTCCATGAAGCGACTACATCCATCCGTACCGACAAGTACCGCACACATCGGGCAAGCCGTACACGCCGCACCGCACGGACAACCCGCCCCGAACCGTCCGGGCAAGTGAACGAACGTTATCTCCAGGATCCCGCAACCGGCAGTTTCGCGGCGGATACCGAGGGGGAAATCACACGATGGGACAAGCGCAAGGGGAGCCGCATCGAGGTTGCCGTACCGCCGCGCCATCCAGACGCACCACGGCGGCACGGCACCTCGGCGAAGGCACGCAGGGCACGTACCGCACGCACGGCACGCAGGGCAGACACGGCGCATCAGCGGGGAACCTCGTCACCCCACCGTTCGGGGACCTCCGTCGTACCACCGGCGTCACACACGCCACACGCCGCGCTCTGCCCCCGCGGCTCACGCGGCTCACGCCGCTCGTGCGGTCACCGACGGCCGTCTTCGCAGCTGCTTTCCACGAGGGCACACGGGGGGCGGAGCCGTCCTCCCGCGTGCCGACAGGAGGTCGGCCATGAAGGTCACCAGGGCTGCTCTGCCCTTTCTTCCGTTCTGCGAGCGCCTGCTGCCGGGCAGACTGGCGGGACTCTCCCTGGCTCTCCTGAAGGCCACCGCCCTGGAGATCGCGATCCTGGCCGGGCATCTCCTTCTCTATCCATCCGGCATCACCCAGGAGCGGCGCGCCCCCGCCCCGGCACTGCCCGCGGACGGCGCCGCCCAACTGCCCACGGAAGCCAAGCCGCCGGTCGTCCTGCTGCACGGCTTCATCGACAACCGCTCGGTCTTCGTCCTGCTGCGCCGCAGCCTCGCCCAGCACGGCAGGCAGCAGATCGAGTCCCTCAACTACTCGCCGCTGACCTGGGACATACGGGCCGCCGCCGAGCGGCTCGGCCGGCACATCGAAGAGGTCTGCGAGCGCACGGGGGCCGGCCGGGTCGATGTCGTCGGGCACAGCCTCGGCGGCCTGATAGCGCGCTACTACGTGCAGCGGCTCGGCGGTGACACACGCGTGCGGACCCTTGTCACGCTCGGCACGCCGCACTCGGGAACCCGAGTGATGCCCTTGGCGGACGCGCACCCCATCGTGCGCCAGATGCGCCCCGGCTCACCGGTGCTCGAAGAGCTCACTCTGCCCGCCCCTGACTGCCGAACGCACTTCGTCAGCTTCTGGAGCGACCTGGACCATGTGATGGACCCGCTGGAGACGGCCTGCATCGACCATCCCGATCTGACGGCGCAGAACGTGCGCGTGACCGGCATCGGCCATCTCGCCCTGCCCGTGCACCCCGCCGTCGCCCACGGGATACGGCAGGTCCTCGACACGGCCCACCCGGGTGAACCGTCCGCCGAACACACCGGCGATCTGACGGTCGCCTGAGACTCGTCACACTGCGGTCACTCGACACCACAACCCTGATCAACCTCGAACAAACTTCGAACACAGAACCAAACCCGTGCCCGCAGTCCGCCAAAACACGGCCGAATGCCCGTTTCCTGCGCGCGCGAAACCTGCCGAAGATTGTCGTGCCCGCGTACCGCCGGGTACAGTCACCGCACTGCTCTGGCAGCCCCTGTTGTCGAGGCGAAAGAGAAGTTGGTGAACGACCGTCACCCGTCGGGGACCATGACCCCGGCTCCGGCTTCCGACGCCGCCTCCGCGCACTACGGGTCGTACGGCACCCAGGAAGCCCAGTACGGCGACTTCACCACGTACGGCGACTACGCCGCCACCGGATTTGACGCCACCGGTGCCACCGCAACCGGTACCGACGGCACCGGTTTCGACGCCACCGGGCACGCCACCGCGAGCTTCGCGACCGACCCCCTCTTCGGCGACATGCCGGGCAACGGCCACGACACGGGCGCCTACGACGCCGGTCACTGGCCCACCGGCACGCACGAGAACGTGCACTACGACGCGTACGCGGCCCAGCACCACGCCGCCTACGACACCGGCGTCTACGACACGGCCTCCTGGACGGCCGAGCAGCAGCCGATGTCGGCCATCCCGTCCCAGGCCCCGTCTCCCGACGCCACCGGGCAGTGGGAGACCGGCGCCTGGCTCCAGCCCGACCAGTCCGGCAACCCCGCCGACCACACCCAGCAGTGGGAATGGGGCACGCAGAGTTTCGACACGGGCGCCTACGACGCCACGCAGTGGAACTCCGACGGCACCGCCGCACCGGATCCCGACGCGTACGAGCACCCCGCTGAAACCTTCGACCAGTACGAGACCGCGACGTTCGAGCAGGTCGGCTACGGCGAGTCCGACGGGACCGGTTACCACGACCCCGCCGCGGAGGGCGACGAGCCGGAAACCACCGGTGAACTGCCCGTCGTCACGCCTCTCCTGGACGGCCAGGAGGACGTCACCCCGGCCCCGTCGTCGCGGGCGGCCGCGCGCGCCGGTTCCCGTTCCCGCCGCCGTACGCCCCCCAAGCGCTCGGCGCTGATGACCATCGCGGTGCCCTCGGCGTGTGTGATGGGTGTCGCCGGGATCGCCGCCGCCTCCGTCGGCACCTTCGCCGACGACAGTGCCGCGGAGGCGCAGACGATGGCGGCGGACGCGCAGCCGGTCAAACCAGCCGCCGCCAACAACAAGCTGGACACACAGCTGCAGAGCCTCTCCGCCGGTGCCGACGACTTCGCCGACCGGGCCAGCCGTACGCAGGAGCGCATCGATCTCAAGGCCCAGCAGGCGGCCGAGAAGAAGCGGGCGGCTGAGGAGGCGGCCCGCAAGGAGCGGCTGCGCCCCAAGTTCGCCCTGCCGGTCGCGCGGCACGGACTCAGCGCCACCTACGGCCAGTCCGGCATCAACTGGATGTCCCTGCACACCGGCATCGACTTCCCCGTCTCGTACGGCACGACCGTGATGGCCGCGACGGACGGCACCGTGCGCACGCAGTGGAACAGCGCGTACGGCAACATGCTGATCCTGACCGCGAAGGACGGCACGGAGACGTGGTACTGCCACCTCTCCACCTACACGGTCGCCTCGGGCACGACCGTGAAGGCCGGCGATCCGATCGCGCGCTCCGGCAACTCCGGCAACTCCACCGGCCCGCACCTGCACTTCGAGGTGCGCCCGGGCGGCGGCTCGGCGATCGACCCGCTCCCGTGGCTGCGCAGCCACGGCATCGACCCGACGTAACGTCCCGGCAGCCCCCGCCCGTCGGGCGAGCAGGGGCCCACCGGCTCACCTCACGGTGCTACAGCTTCTCCACCGGCGCGTACCGCAGCAGCAGCCGCTTCGGCTTGGTGTCGCCGAAGTCGATCGTCGCCTCGGCGTTGCCGCCCGTGCCCTTGACCCCGACGACGGTGCCGAGCCCGAACTGGTCGTGCGTGACCCGGTCGCCGACCGCCAGTGACACCACCGGCTTCTCGGCGGTGCGGCGCGTGGCGAAACCCGAGGCGCCCGACGCCGAGGAGCGCGAGCGGGACGAGGACAGCGAGGCCGCCACCGCCGAGACCGGCCCGGAGGACGCGGGTGCGGTCGCTCCCGTCCGCTTCCACTCCACGTGGGTCGGCGGGATCTCCTCCAGGAACCGGGAGGGCGGGTTGTACGACGGCTGGCCCCATGCGCTGCGCAGCGTGGACCGCGTCAGATACAGCCGTTCCCGCGCGCGTGTGATGCCGACGTAGGCCAGGCGCCGCTCCTCCTCCAGTTCCTTGGTCTGGCCGAGGGCGCGCATGTGCGGGAAGACGCCGTCCTCCATGCCGGTCAGGAAGACGACCGGGAACTCCAGGCCCTTGGCGGTGTGGAGGGTCATCAGGGTGATGACGCCGTCGCCGTCCTCCTCGTCGGGGATCTGGTCGGAGTCGGCGACCAGCGCGACCTGTTCGAGGAAGTCGGACAGGGTGCTCGGCTGTTCCTCGCCGCGCTCCTGCTCGAACTCCATGGCGACTGCGGCGAGTTCCTGAAGGTTCTCGATCCGGGTCTCGTCCTGCGGGTCGGTGGAGGCCTGCAGCTCGGCGAGGTACCCGGTGCGCTCCAGTACGGCCTCCAGCACCGTGGCCGGTCCGGCGCCGGACTCGACGACGGTACGGAGGTCCTCCATCAGCGTGTTGAACCGCTTGACGGCGTTGGTGGAACGCGCGGCCATGCCGTACGCCTCGTCGACCCGCTTGAGCGCCTGCGGGAAGCTGATCTTCTCCCGCTGGGACAGGGCGTCGATCATGGCCTCGGCGCGGTCACCGATGCCCCGCTTGGGGACGTTGAGGATCCGGCGCAGCGGCACCGAGTCCTCCGGGTTGGCCAGCACGCGCAGGTAGGCCAGGACGTCCCGGACCTCCTTGCGCTCGTAGAAGCGGACACCGCCGACGACCTTGTAGGGCAGGCCGACGCGGATGAAGACCTCTTCGAAGACACGGGACTGGGCGTTGGTGCGGTAGAAGACGGCGACGTCGCCGGCCTTCGCCTCGCCCGCGTCGGTGAGGCGGTCTATCTCCTCGGCGACGAACTGCGCCTCGTCGTGCTCGGTGTCGGCGACGTAGCCGGTGATGCGCGCACCCGTGCCGGCGTTGGTCCACAGGTTCTTGGGGCGGCGGGACTCGTTGCGCTCGATGACCGCGTTGGCCGCGCTGAGGATGGTCTGGGTGGAGCGGTAGTTCTGCTCCAGCAGGATCGTCGTCGCGTCCGGGTAGTCCTCCTCGAACTGGAGGATGTTGCGGATCGTCGCACCGCGGAAGGCGTAGATCGACTGGTCGGCGTCACCCACCACGCACAGCTCGGCGGGCGGGACCTCGGCTTCCGGCGGCACGTCGACCGGGTGCTCGGAGGTGCCGACCAGCTCGCGGACCAGGGCGTACTGGGCGTGGTTGGTGTCCTGGTACTCGTCGACCATGACGTGCCGGAAGCGGCGGCGGTAGTGCTCGGCGACGTCCGGGAAGGCGCGCAGGAGATTGACCGTCGTCATGATCAGGTCGTCGAAGTCGAGGGCGTTCGCCTCGCGCAGCCGCGACTGGTACATGGCGTAGGCCTGGGCGAGGGTCTTCTCGAAGCCGTCGGTGGCCTGTGCGGCGAAGTCCTCCTCGTCGATCAGCTCGTTCTTCAGGTTGCTGATCTTGGCGCTGAAGGACTTCGGCGGGAAGCGCTTGGGGTCGAGGTCCAGGTCGCGGCAGACCAGGGCCATCAGGCGCTTGGAGTCGGCGGCGTCGTAGATCGAGAAGGAGGAGGTGAAGCCGAGCTTCTTGCTCTCCCGCCTGAGGATGCGGACGCACGCGCTGTGGAACGTCATGACCCACATGGCGTTCGCGCGCGGGCCGACGAGCTGCTCGACGCGCTCCTTCATCTCGCCGGCGGCCTTGTTGGTGAAGGTGATCGCGAGGATCTGGCCGGGGTGCACGTCCCGCTCGGCGAGCAGGTGGGCGATGCGGTGCGTGAGCACACGGGTCTTGCCGGAGCCGGCGCCGGCCACGATGAGCAGCGGGGAGCCGGAGTGCACGACGGCGGCGCGCTGGTTGTCGTTCAGCCCCTCCAGGAGGGCGGCGGTGTCCACCGCCGGGCGGGGGGCACCGTCCCGGTAGTAGGCGTCCCGGTCCGGGGGCACGTCGAACTTCCCGCCGAACAGATCGTCCGGAACCGGCTCCGGAGCGTGATCGTCCTCGGGCGGCGGCGGGGGCTCGTCCGCGGGGCCCCGCTGGGCCTGGAGGTTCGCCAGGAAGTTGTCGTCAAAGAGGCTGCTCATCGCTCTCCGAGTCTAGGGCGCCTCACTGACAGCCCGCCGCCGCCCCGAGAACATCGCCGCCCGCCCGCACGCCCGCCGACCGCCCGGCGGCGCATTGTCGCCCTCCATGACCGCATGATCACGTCCTGCTACACCCCCCGCAAATGCGGACCATCCATGACCAAACCTCCTCGATCGTTCACTCTCCGCAACGCTCAGGAACGAGGTCACGAAAATGTATCGGGCATATCACCCATCAACCTTCACAAGGGCCACACGAGTTGGCTACGGTGCGACCGGGCCGCATGACCCCCACCGGCGAACGTCGCCGGGCCGCGCGGCCTCCGCCGAGTCCGGTGTGCCGCAGCGGCAGCCGGAGCCGGGGACCCAACCGTGAACCTGGGGTGAATCGGCCCGACTCCCTGTGCGGAGAAGGCCGTAGGGCAAACCTTCCGAAGCACCCGCCCGAACCCGACAGCTAACCCGGTAGGCGGAACATGGAAGGAGTCGCCTCCCTTGGCGTCGCACCGCAAGTCGCGTCCTACGGGTACGCGCGTGGCAGGCATACGGCCCCCCGCCCTCGCAACGGCGGCCCTCACGTCCGTGGCCCTGCTGTCCCAGTCGGCCAACGCCGCCCCCGAGGCCGACGACAAGCCCAGCCTCGAGGAAGTCGAGAAGAAGGTCGACGACCTGTACCGCCAGGCCGAGTCGGCGACCGGCAAGTACAACGCGGCCAAGGAGAAGACCGCGAAGCAGCGCAAGCGCGTCGACACCCTCCTGGACGACGTCGCCCAGCGCACCCAGAAGCTCAACGAGGCCCGCGAGGAACTGGGTTCCTTCGCCTCCGCCCAGTACCGCACCGGCGCCGCCGCCCCGGACACGGCGACGTTCCTGCTCGCGGACACTCCGCAGGACTACTTCGACCGGACCCAGCTGATGGACCGGATGACCGGCCGTCAGAAGGCCGCGGTCGACGACTACGTCACGCAGCAGTCCGAGACGATGGAGAAGCGCCAGGAGGCCACCGAGAGCCTCGAGACGCTCACCGAGTCGCAGGGCGATCTCAAGACGGCCAAGGCCACCGTCCAGCGCAAGCTCGCCGACGCGCGCGAGCTGATGTCGAAGCTGACCGCCGAGGAGAAGGCCCGGCTCGCGGCGATCGAGAAGGAGAAGCGGGAGGAGGCCGCCCGCAAGGCCGACGAGCTGGCCCGGCAGCAGGCCGCGCAGCAGCAGGCGCAGGACGAGGCCGCCCAGCAGCAGGACAGCGGGTCCTCGTCGTCGGGTTCGCCGGGCTCCGGCTCATCCTCCTCCACCGCGCCGGCCGACTCCTCGTACGCCACCAAGGCCGACAAGGCGCTCGCCTTCGCCCGCGCCCAGATCGGCAAGCCGTACGTGTGGGGTGCCGTCGGCCCCGGCTCCTACGACTGCTCCGGCCTCACCCAGGCCGCCTGGAAGGCCGCGGGCGTCACCCTGCCACGCACGACCTACGACCAGGTGAACGCCGGCACCACGGTCCCGCTCTCCCAGGCCCAGCCCGGCGACCTCGTGTTCTTCTACGACGACCTCTCCCACGTCGGCATCTACATCGGCAACGGCATGATGATCCACGCCCCGAAGCCCGGCACGTATGTGCGCGAGGAGTCGGTCTACTACGACGGCGAGTCGGCGATCCACAGCGTGGTGCGCCCGGCCTGAGAAGTCTCGTTACGAGAGGGGCACGCGCGCGTGCCCCTCTCGTACCGGACGTACGTGGGCTTTCGGCCGGTGCGGCGAGTGAGGGTCCCCCCTGCTCGAAGAGCTTGGGGGAGCGTGCCGGGCGTCGCGACGGGGCGACCGTTGCCTGCCGGGGCACTAGCATCGGCGCTATGTCCGGTCCCTCCCCGTTTGCCACCTGGTGGGCGACGTATGCGCTGGCGACCGGCGTCCTGCCGGTCGGTCTCGACTCGGCGGGCTTCGAGGTCCTCTCCCGCATCACCCTCACCCTGGCCTGCGCGGCCTGGCTGGTGGCGGCCGCGGGCCTCGCCCAGCGCGCGCACGGCGGACGGCGGGCCGAGACGCCGGCCGCGCTCACCACCGTGGCGGCGACCGCAGTCCTCGGCACCGGCTTCTCCGTGACCGGCCGGCAGCCCCTCGCCGAGGCGCTGTTGGCGCTCGCCACGCTGCTCTGGGTGGTGCTGCTCACCGCGGAGACCGAGGGGCGGCGGGGGACGGTCTTCCTGCGCTGCGTGGCCACTCAGGGACTCGCCATGCTCGGCGCCACACTCGCCGCGGCCGAAGCGGCGGCCTGGCTCGCCCACGCCGCCCTGGTGCTGTTCTGGCTGGGACTTGCGCTCTACGGCTTCGCCCTGTTCCGCTTCCAGCCCCGGCAGGTGGAGGAGGGGCGCGGGGACCACTGGCTCGCGGCCGGCGCCCTCGCCTTCTCGGCACTGGCCGCGGCGAAGCTCCTCAGCGCCGACAGCGCTCGCCTGTACCTGTGGAACGAGGACAACGTCAGCGCCCTGCGCACGACGACCGTCACGCTGCTCGTGCTCGCGCTGATCGCCTGCGTCGCCCTGCTCCTCGCCGAGCTCTTCTGGCCCCGGCACCACTACGACGTGCGACGCTGGGCGACCGTGTTCGCCGCGGCCGTGACGGCCACGGCCGCGCTGGCGGTCGCCGCAGCCCTCGACGTCCCCTGGCTCGACGTCGCCGGAGAGGTGCTGCTGTGGATCGCGGTGGCCGCCTGGCTCGGGTGCACCGCCTGGGCCCTCGCCTCGGCCCGGGCCGGCGCCCGGCGCTCCCGGGTCAGGTCCAGAGCACGGCGATGAAGATGTTCGCCGTGGTCAGCAGACCGACCAGGCCGAAGAGGCCCTTGTCCACCTTCTCGTCGTCCCGTTTCACGTAGACGAGACCGAGGACCACGATCAGCAGGGCCAGCTTCACGCCGATCTTGATGTTGTTCACGGACTGGTCGTCGGCCTGGTTGAGACCGACCAGGACCACACCGGTGACCAGCATCGTGAGCGCGCCGTGCAGCATCGCGGGGGTGAAGCGGGCGGTACCCTCGCCCATCGCCTTCACCTGGGTGAGGAAGCCGCCCAGCAGCGAGGCGATGCCGATGATGTGGAGGCCGACGAAGAGGTGGATGAGTACGTCCATGAGGCCGGAGCCTAACCAGGTGCTCCGGAGCCATCCGGCACCGGGCCAGTGATGCACACATGCGCCCCATAGCACCCGATCACGGTCACTCACTCACGATTCGACACATCGGTCATCACGCTGAGTGAAGTCGACGGCGCCAGGGTGGATCCACGGTCGCATACGGTCACCGCCGGTCCTCTCACGTCACTTCCGCACACCTGCCACCGGGCCGCCCCGGCGCCACTTAGCGTCCTCCACCAGGTGCCCGGCTCCCCACCGCCGCCCGGGCCAGGGGCGGCAGTCGGACACCACCGCCGAGAAGTCCGGCGGCGGTCCGCTCCCCCTGTGCGGGCCGTCGCCGGACGCGCAGGCCGCCCGTCCGCTCCCCACCCGGCGGCCGCACACACCGTCGGCGGTCGAGGAAAGGACGTGGCCTCCAGGTGGCAGCGCACCGCAAGCCCCGACAGCGCTCGATGGGTGGCGGCAAGGCCCGTACGGCCGCCACGATCGCCCTCGCGGGCGCGGCGACGGCGACGGGCTTCGACGGAACCGGACACGCCGAACCACAGCTCACCCCCGGCCAGATCAAGGCCAAGGTGGACAAGCTGTACCAGGAGGCGGAGGTCGCCACCGAGAAGTACAACGGCGCGAAGGAGAAGGCCGAGGCGGCCGGGCAGCGGCTGAAGGACCTGCAGGACCAGGCGGCTCGCAAGGAGGAGCGGCTCAACTCCGCCCGTGACGCCCTGGGTTCGGTCGCCGCCGCCCAGTACCGCGCCGGCGGCCTCGACCCCGCGGTGCAGCTCGCCCTGTCCGACGATCCCGACCGGTACCTCGAGAACGCCGAGTTCGTCGAGCGGGCCGGCAGCCGGCAGAACGCCGCCGTCGCGGGCGTACGCAAGCAGCTGCGGGAGATCGAGCAGCTGCGCGGGGCCGCCCACATCGAGTTGACCTCCCTGAAGTCGCGCCGGTCGGAGCTGGAACAGCACAAGAAGACGATCACCGGCAAACTGGGCTCGGCGCGGCAGCTGCTGTCCCGGCTCGACCCGCAGGAACGTTCCCGGCCCGGCGCACCGCAGGACCGCGCCTCGCGCTCGACAAGCGCACGGGGCACCCTCGCGGCCCCCGGCTCCGGCTCGTCCCAGGCACCCAACTCCCGGGCGGCCGCCGCCGTCTCCTACGCCTACCAGAAGCTCGGCAGCCCGTACGTCTGGGGCGCCACCGGCCCGAACGCCTTCGACTGCTCGGGCCTCGTCCAGGCCGCGTACCGGGCCGCGGGCGTCTCCCTGCCCCGCACGACGTACTCCCAGATCGCCGCGGGCCGCCGCGTCTCCCGCTCCGAACTCGCCCCGGGTGACCTGGTCTTCTTCTACACCGGCATCAGCCATGTCGGCATCTACGTGGGCAACGGCCGGATGATCCACGCGCCGAACCCCTCGGCGCCGGTACGCGTCGCCCCGCTCGACGAGATGCCGTACGCGGGGGCGACACGGGTGGTGTGAGCGCCGGTGTCAGACCAGCCGGCGAGCCGTCGCCCAGCGCGTCAGCTCGTGCCGGTTCGAGAGCTGGAGCTTGCGCAGGACCGCCGAGACGTGCGACTCGACCGTCTTCACCGAGATGTACAGCTGCTTGGCGATCTCCTTGTACGCGTAGCCCCGCGCGATGAGCCGCAGCACTTCACGCTCGCGCTGGGTCAGGCGGTCCAGGTCCTCGTCGACCGGCGGCGCGTCCGTGGAGGCGAAGGCGTCCAGGACGAACCCGGCCAGCCGGGGAGAGAAGACCGCGTCGCCCTCCTGGACGCGGAAGACGGAGTCCACGAGGTCCGTGCCGGTGATCGTCTTGGTGACGTACCCGCGGGCCCCGCCGCGGATCACCCCGATCACGTCCTCCGCCGCGTCCGACACGGACAACGCGAGGAAGCGGACCGGCTGCTCGGTGTCGCCCATCAGCGGGGCGCAGCGGCGCAGCACTTCTACGCCGCCCCCACCCGGCAGATGCACGTCGAGGAGGACCACCTCGGGCCGGGTCGCGGTGATCACCGTGACCGCCTGGTCGACGTCCGCGGCCTCGCCGACGACCTCGACACCGGTCTGCTCGGTCTGCCCGATCTCGGCCTGCACCCCCGTGCGGAACATGCGGTGGTCGTCCACGAGGACCACGCGCACGTGACGCCCGGGGCCGCCGCCCGACTCCGCGGGCCCTGCCGCCTGTGCCGGTCCCGCCGTACCGTTCGCCTCGGTCGGGTCGCTCATGACGTCTTCTCCGCCCTCTCCATCTCCAGCTCGACCTCCGTGCCGCCGTCCGGCACCGCGCGCAGCCGCGCCGTGCCGCCGTTGCGCTCCATACGGCCGATGATCGATTCTCTGACACCCATCCGGTCGGCGGGTATCGAGTCGAGGTCGAAGCCGGGGCCGCGGTCCCGGACGGACACGAAGACCGTCTTCCCCTCGACCTCGGCGAAGACCTGTACGGCGCCGCCCTCGCCACCGTACTTGGCGGCGTTCACCATTGCTTCCCGCGCGGCCTGCATCTGTGCGGCGGTCCTCTCGTCGAGCGGGCAGTCGCCCACGACCACGACCTCGATGGGCACGCCGTGCTTGTCCTCCACCTCGGCCGCGTTGCGCCGGACGGCGTCGGCGAGGGTGGTCGGTTCGTCGGCCTCGTCCTTGCCGGTGCCCTCGGGCTTGTAGAGCCAGGTGCGCAGGTCGCGCTCCTGGGCGCGGGCCAGGCGGCGGACCTCGTTCGCGTTCTCCGCGTTGCGCTGTATCAGCGTGAGGGTGTGCAGCACCGAGTCGTGCACATGGGCGGCGACCTCCGCGCGCTCCTGGGCGCGGATGCGCATCAGGCGCTCCTCGGAGAGGTCCTGCGTCATGCGCACCAGGTACGGCCCGGCGAGCAGCGTTATCCCGACGAGGACCGCGAGAGCCGCCTGCAGGACGGAGCCGAGGTGGGCCGCGGAACCCTGCAGGACGAAGATGCCGGAGACGCCGGCCGTCACCAGCAGCACCCCGCCCACCGAGCGCAGCAGCGTGACCGTGCGCCGGCGGCGGCCGACCTCGGCCCAGCGGGCCCGGCGGGCGTTGTCCGCCTGCCGCCACACCAGGGCGACGCCCGCGCCGACCAGCACCATCGGCCAGAGGTACGCCCTGGCGCCGCCGCTGAGGTTCACGTTGCCCACGAAGACCATGGCCACCACGACCATGAGGAGCAGGGCCACGATCTGGCCCTTGTCGGGCCTGCGCGCGACGCGTCTGCGGCGGCCGTCGGGTGACGTCTCCGCGGCCGCCGGCGACAGCGGCCTCTGTGCCTCGACACCGCCGACGCCGAGCGGGACGAAGAACCAGAACGCGGCGTACAGCAGCGTGCCGAGGCCGTCGGCCATGAACAGGCCGATGAAGACGAGCCGTACCCAGATCACGGGCAGCCCGAGGTGCCCGGCGAGGCCTCGCGCCACGCCCCCGAGCCAGCGTCCGTCACTGCTGCGGTAGAGCTTGCGCGGCGGCCGCGGTTCGGCGAGTGGCGCTGCTGCGGCTTCCGACATGCCATTGATGGTCACACGTGCGGGAAGCCGGAGCATCAGGGTCGTCCCCTAAGACTCCCCTGATCTCGGCGTGCCGCTCCTCGAACGCTTCCCGAGCCGCCTCTCAGGGCCGATATCAGGGTCCGGCCAGGGTCGTTCCGACTCCCGCCGGGGCGCCGCGCCCGTCACCATGGACCCATGACCGATCACGAGCACGCCGCGACGGGTCCGGGACCCGGCTCCGGCCCGCGCCCCGCCCGGGGCGCCGGGCCGCGGGATGCCGCGCCCGCCGCGGGCTCCGCGCCCGGGCGCGCGGACGCGGGAGAGCGGGGAGGAGCGCCCGGTACGGCCGCCCCCGCCGAGGAGGCGGCCCCGGCCGGTCCGCCCCACGCGTTCCGCCGCGACCGCCGCCACAAGGCCCTGGCCGGCGTCTGCGCGGGACTGGGGCGGCAGTGCGACATGGACCCGGTGATCTTCCGCATCACCCTCGCCGTGCTCTCCGCCACCGGCGGCATCGGCCTCCTCTTCTACGGCTTCGCCTGGCTCTTCGTCCCGTACGACGACGAGGACGAGAACGAGGTCCGCAAGCTGCTCACCGGCCGTGTCGACGGCCAGGCCCTGACGGCCGTGCTGTTCGCGCTCGTCGGCTGCGGGGTGTTCCTGACCATGCTGAACAACGGCGGGGTGCTGACCTTCGCCGTCGTCCTCTCCGTCATACTCGCCGGCGCCGGCTACTGGTCGCGCCAGCGCGGCGCACCCGGCCCCGACCCCATCGCCGCCCAGGCCGTCGCCGACGCCCCGCCGGAGCCCCAGGCGCCGCCGGTGTTCCTCACCGCCCCCTCCTGGTGGCGTGACCCGATCGTCAAGGACGGCACCCACATCGGCGGCACGGGCTACCTGTGGGGCCCGCGCGACACCCACGACCTGGATGTCGCCGCGGCCGTCAACATCAGCCTCGGCACCCGGCCCGGCGCCCGCGAGGACATACCCGCCCCGCGTCCCGGGCCCCCCGCGCCGCGCGGGCCCCGCTGGATCGGCGGCTGGGTCTTCCTGCTGGCGCTTCTCGCGGGAGCCCTGGGCACGAGCCGCACATGGGACGGGCATCCGCTCGGCACCAGCCTGCAGACGGGCCTGTCCTGTGCGCTCGCCGTCCTGGGCCTGGGCATAGCCGTCAGCGCCCTGCTGGGCCGGACCGGCGCGGGCTCGATCTTCCTGGCGATCATCACGGCCGGCCTGCTCGCCGGGGCTGCGGCCCTACCCAAGGACATCGACACCCACTGGGCACGCACCACCTGGACGCCCGCCACCGCGGCGGACGTACGGCAGCGTTACGACCTGGGCACCGGCGTCGGCACCCTGGATCTGAGCAGGCTGGACGTGTCCGGGAAACAGACGGTCACGACACGGGCGGAGGTCGGCATGGGCCGGATCAAGGTGCTCGTACCCGAGGACGTGACGGTGCGGCTCAACGTGGAGGTGGGCATGGGCGACCTCCAGCTGCCGGGTGACGACCCGAAGGACGTGGACGTGCAGCCTGACCAGCGCAGGGAGATCACCCTCTCTCCCGCCGAGGGCGTCGAGAAGTCCGGCACCATCGACCTGGATCTCCAGGTCGGCGTGGGGCAGGCGGAGGTGACCCGTGCTACGCCATGAGTTCCAGCCCGGAAAGCTGATCGCCGGCACCGTCCTCGTGCTGGCGGGCGTCCTCTACGCCGGTGACGCGGGCGGCGCCTGGGAGATCCCGTGGTTCGTGGCGATCCCCCTCGTCACGGGCGGGTTGTGCCTGGCGGGTGCGGTGGCGCTCCTGACGGGCCGCGTGCGCCGGCGCCGCCGGGGAGGCCGTGCGGGCGCGGACCTCGCCTGACGGTGAGCGGCCTGCTACCGGTACCCGCCGCTCCGCTGCCTTCGCCGCGACCGCAGTGCGGCGTCCAGGGACAGCAGGGGCGCGCCCGCGAGAATCAGGGGGATCCAGGCCATGAGGTAGGCGAGGTCGTTGCCGTAGTAGTACGGGTCGGAGGCCCAGCTCACGGTCAGCCACAGGCTGAGGGAGATCAGCGCGCCACCGAGTGCGGCCAGACGGGCGAGCAGACCGAGCAGCGTACCGATGCCGACGGCCAGCTCCCCGAAGGCGATGGCGTAGCCGAAGCCGACAGGGCTCTTGAGGGAGAGGTCGACCAGGGCGGGAATGGCGGAGGAGTCGCGTACGGCGCGCATCATGTCGCCGATCGACCCGGCACCGGAGTCCTTCATGAAGGCGCTGTCGGTGAGTTTGTCCAGGCCGGCGTAGATGAAGGTGACGCCGAGGAAGATACGCAGAGGCAGCAGGGCGTAGCGGGTGGCGGTGTCCCGCCAGCCTCCCCCGTTGCCGAAACGGGGGTCGTGCGTGTCCGTTCGCCTACCGTGAGTCATCGCTGCAAGCCGCCTCTCGCCGCCGGTACCGAGACCCCCTCGACAGACGATACGTACGACGAACGAACCGCGCTCAATCCTGCGCGAACGGCATTTCTCGACGCGCCGGTGCCGCGGGGTGCCTCAGAGGCGGGGTCACTCACTCGGTCACGTCGACCGCGTACCGGTTCGTCTCCACCCCGGCCGCGGTGACCACCTGCACCTCGATCCTCCCCGGCTCCACATCCGCCGGCACCGGCACCGTCAGCAGGGTGTCCGTGGGGTTGCGGAACCCGCCGGGCACCGGCACCAACGGCACGTGGACGTGCACCGCGCCCACGCGCACGACCATCCGGGCCAGCCGGTCGGCTCCCTGCGCCCCCGGCGGCACGAAGCCCGCGCCCCGGATCTCGATGTCGTCTCCCGTGCGGATCGGCCCGTCCAGGTCGCCCGCCTCCCGGGACCGGACCACGGAGAGGATGACCGGCCGGCCGCCCTCCGCGTACTTGCCGGCCAGGTACGTAGCCGCCGACACCAGTACCACCACCGCCAGCCCCCACGGCAGATCCGGCAGTTGCTCGGGCCGCCTGGCCAGCCGTACCGCCGCGAAGACCAGGGCGACACCGCTGATGACGACGTACTGGATGTCGGCGAAGGCGCCCCGCCCCGCGTCGTCGGTCAGCAGGTCGGCGGCCCGGGGCCGGTCGGCACGTACCTTCTGCAGCCGTTGCCCCAGCACCCGCAGCCCGACCACCCGCCGCACGAGCACGGCGATCCCGCACACCACGGCGAGCACGGTCACGGCCCCCGCGCCCCGGGCGAGCTCCAGCCCGGAGATCAGCGCGTCCCGCTCCCGGTGCCGGGAGGCGGCGGCCAGCCGCCCCGCGAGGACGAGCACCGCGTAGGCCACGAAGAGCACCCACGCGGCGGCGACCGCACGAGACGTGGACAGCCGGTTGTCCTCACCGATCACGGGCGCCAGCACCCCACCCTTCGCCCGGTGGAACCACGACGCGGCGGTCAGCGACAGCGCCATCACCAGCGCCGCGGCCAGCCCGGCCGTACGCGCCGCCGTCCAGCCCGCCCCGACCGCCGTGAGGGCCTGACCGAGCAGCAACAGCACCACAGCGGCCCACACGACACCCGCCGTGCGCCGCCACAGGCCCGTCAGCCAGGCCTGCCCCTCGGCCCGCCCCCTCTCGGCGACCTGCTCCGCGGACTGCGCCAGTTCCTCGGAGACCCACTGGCGGGAGGCCGACGCGGAGTGGGCGACCGCGGCCGGCAGCCCCTGCCCCGCCGCGAACTCGTCGCGCCGGCGCAGGAACGCGGCGACGGCCCGCCGATGTCCCTCGCGCGCCCCGTGCGGGCAGTCCCCGCAGGCGCACCCACCCCCGTGGGCACCTCCGGGTCCGCCCGGTTGCCCCAGGGTGTACCCACCGGCATAGCCGCCCGCATACCCCTTGGCACCAGCACCAGCACCAGCACCCGCACGCGTACTTGCGTACCCGCCCGCGTCCGCGCCGCCCTGTCCCGCCTCCCGCACCGCCACGCCCGACGCCCGCCTTCCCGCGACCCAACCACCGCCGGCCTTCCGGACCCCGGAAACACCGCTGTGCGACTCCCCTGCGACGACAGCGAATTGTGCCCTACACCACCCGGTTCACGTCCGCCCGGTCTGGTCAACACGAGTGAAGTTCGGCGTGCCCTGTTGACCCGGCTGGGAGAACTCCCCTATAGCCGAGAGCATCCAGCGGGACGGGACCTGGGCCTCGACGGAGACGCGGTCCGGCCACCGGCGGGCGGCTGCCGGACGCGGCCGATCCCTACCGGCTGACGGTGGACGCCGACCGGACCGGGGTTGGTCCTGCTGCCGCCCGGCCGAGCGCACGCGCGTGTCGGCGAGTGTGGGTGAGTGCCGGTGCCGTCGATGAGGCGCGTTGACACCTGCGTCCTCACGGACGAGGAGTTCGCGAGGACGAAGGCGGTGGTGCCGGGGGGCCTCTGAGGGGTCGGCCTAGCTCAGCAGGCCCGGCTCGGTCCGGCTGACGTCCTCCCACATGGGCTGGTAGTTGATCCAGGCCACCAGGTCGCCGCCCAGCTGCTCCCGTGTCGCCACCGCCATCCGGTGATCGATCCGGACCGGCCGCCCGGCCGCCTGCGCCATCAGCTGCACCTGGCAGGAGCGCTCCATCGACACGAACCACCAGGCCGCCGCGTCCACCGAGTCGCCGACGGTCAGCAGCCCGTGGTTGCGCAGGACGAGCGCCTTGCGGGAGCCGAGCACGGCGGCGATGCGCCGCCCCTCCTCGGCGTCGACGGAGACGCCGGTGTAGGTGTCGTAGAGGGCGTGATCCTCGTAGAAGGCGCAGCTCTCCTGGGTGATCGGCTCCAGCAGTTCGCCGAGCGCCGCGAGCGCCCGGCCGTGCACCGAGTGGCAGTGGGCGACGGCGACCACGTCGGGCCGGGCGGCGTGGACCTGGGCGTGCACGGTGAAGGCGGCCTGGTTGACGTGGTAGCCGCCCTCGACGACCTGGCCGTCCTGGTTGGCGAGCACGAGGTCGCTCACGGTCACGTGCCGGAAGGGCATCCCGAACGGGTTGACCCAGAAGCAGTCGGTGAATTCGGGGTCGCGTGCGGTGATGTGCCCGGACACGCCGTCCTCGAAGCCCAACCGGCCGAAGATCCTCAGGGCGCCCGCGAGCCGTTCCTTGCGGTGCCGGCGCTCGTCCTCGACCGACTCGTGCATCGGCGGCATGGCGAACCGCAGCCGGTCGGTGGGCAACGGCAGGGGCGGGGTGGGCCCGTGCATAGGTCCTCCAGCACTGGTTCTGCGTACGGGCGGAAGTTACCGTCCGTGAGGCCGGGAAGAACAGAAGCGTTTCGTGAAGATGACCCGAGCGCCCCTGTGAGCACCGTGTGCCCACCCGTGTGCCCCCTGGCTCCCCAACCCCACGAATAGCCGACAGAGGATGTCGGATTTCGGCGCGACACTCTCTCCATGACAGCGAACTGGGCGGCTTTCGCCACCGCCGAACCGGATCTGGCCGGCACCGTCGAGAAGCGCTTCGGCGTCTACACCCACCACATCCTCGCCACCCTCCGCAAGGACGGTTCGCCCCGTACCAGCGGCCTGGAGGTGCGGTTCCTGAACGGCGAACTGTGGCTCGGCATAATGCAGGGCTCGCTCAAGGCGCTCGACCTGCGGCGCGACCCGCGCTTCGCGCTCCAGGCGAACCCCGGGGAGGGCACGGGCATGGGCGGCGGCGACGTCCGGATCAGCGGCCGGGCGATCGAGGTCGACGACGCGCCGGCCAAGGCCGGGTACGTCGAAGAGGTGGAACCGCCGGAGCCGTTCCACCTCTTCCGTACCGAACTGACCGAGGTCGTGAGGACCTACGTCGAGGACGACAAGTACCTCGTCGTCCAGGTCTGGCAGCCCGGTGAGCCCCTGCGCGTGATCAAGCGCACCTAGGGCCTACTCCCACTCGATCGTCCCCGGCGGCTTCGAGGTCACGTCGAGGACGACACGGTTGACGTCCTTGACCTCGTTCGTGATCCGCGTGGAGATCCGGGCGAGGACCTCGTACGGCAGACGCGACCAGTCGGCCGTCATGGCGTCCTCGGAGGAGACGGGGCGCAGGACGATGGGGTGGCCGTAGGTCCGGCCGTCGCCCTGGACGCCGACGCTGCGGACGTCGGCGAGCAGGACCACCGGGCACTGCCAGATGTCGCGGTCGAGGCCGGCCGCCGTCAGCTCCTCGCGGGCGATGGCGTCGGCCTCGCGCAGCAGGTCCAGGCGCTCCTTGGTGACCTCGCCGACGATCCGGATGCCGAGCCCCGGGCCGGGGAAGGGCTGGCGCTGGACGATCTCCTCCGGCAGGCCGAGCTCCTGGCCGACCATGCGGACCTCGTCCTTGAAGAGCTTGCGCAGCGGCTCGACCAGCTGGAACTCGAGGTCCTCGGGGAGGCCGCCCACGTTGTGGTGGGACTTGATGTTGGCCGTGCCGGTGCCGCCGCCGGACTCGACGACGTCCGGGTAGAGCGTGCCCTGCACGAGGAACTCCACGGCCGGGCCCTGGTCGGCGATGATCTCGGCCTGGGCCTGCTCGAAGACCCGGATGAACTCGCGGCCGATGATCTTCCGCTTCTCCTCGGGGTCGGAGACCCCGGCCAGCGCCTCGAGGAACCGCTCCTCGGCGTCCACGACCTTCAGCTGCACGCCGGTCGCGGCGACGAAGTCCTTCTCGACCTGCTCGGTCTCGCCCTTGCGCATCAGGCCGTGGTCGACGTACACGCAGGTCAGCTGGGAGCCGATGGCCTTCTGGACGAGGGCCGCGGCGACCGCGGAGTCCACGCCGCCGGACAGGCCGCAGATGGCGCGCCGGTCTCCGACCTGCTCACGGATACCGGCGACCTGCTCCTCGATCACGCTGCCCGTGGTCCAGGACGGGGTCAGGCCCGCGCCCCGGTAGAGGAAGTGCTCCAGCACCTGCTGCCCGTGCGTGGAGTGCATCACCTCGGGGTGGTACTGGACCCCGTAGAGCTTCTTCTCGTCGTTCTCGAAGGCGGCGACCGGTACGACGTCCGTGGAGGCCGTGACGGCGAAGCCCTCGGGGGCGGCGGAACAGGCGTCGCCGTGGGACATCCAGACGGCCTGCTCGGCGGGGGTGCCCTCGAAGAGGGTGGAGGACACCTTGGAGACGTGCAGGCCGGTGCGGCCGTACTCGCGGGCGCCGGTGTTGTCGACGGTGCCGCCGAGGATCCGCGCCATCAGCTGGAAGCCGTAGCACATGCCGAAGACGGGGACGCCGGCCTCGAAGAGCGCGCGGTCCAGGCTGGGCGCGCCCTCCTCGTAGACCGACGAGGGGCCGCCGGAGAGGATGATCGCCGCGGGGTTCCTGGCGAGCATCTCCTCGACCGGCATGGTGCTCGGCACGATCTCGCTGTAGACCCGCGCCTCGCGGACACGACGGGCGATGAGCTGGGCGTACTGCGCGCCGAAGTCGACGACCAGGACGGTGTCGGCGGCGTTGGCAGCGGGAGTCGCTGATGACACGGGGTGCCTTCCGGCGGTGGGGCGGGGGTCTTGTGCCACCTGATTCTACCGGGGGGCCGCCGGGCTCCTTCCGTGTGCCGGACACCCACCCCGTCTCAGGATGCGAACCGGCTTGGACGGGTCCGGTACGCGGTGCATACTTGCCCCCATGTTCAAGCACCAGACGTTCGTCTTTACCTATGGCATCCGGCCCGCCGGACGCCATGGTCGTGCTGCTTGAGCTACTGACAAGCGACTTCCCAGGCGCCCCGGGCCGACAAGGCCCGGGGCGCCTGCCGTCGTCCGGGCCGTGCCGCCCCGGGGCAGCCCCTGACGACGAGGAGCCCCCATGACCGCCATCGACGTGACCGGCGCCCGCACCCCCGAGGCCGCCGACGTGATCACCGGCGCGCGCGAGCGGATCGACGCGCTGGACGACCGGATCATCGGCCTGATCCAGGAACGGGTGGCCGTGTCCGCCGTCATCCAGGAGGCGCGGATCGCCTCCGGCGGCCGGCGCGTGAACCTGTCCCGCGAGATGGACGTCCTCGGCCACTACAGGGAGGCGCTGGGCAAGCCGGGCACCACGCTCGCGATGACCCTGCTGGAGCTGTGCCGCGGCAAGATCTGACGCCGCCCCCGGGCCCGGGATCCGTGTTCCCGGGACAGACGTACGCACCGTTCTCACCCGTACGGCGCGTGACCGCCCCCGCACCGCCTCGTTGGTCCCGGTGTCCGTGCCAGCCAGGCGCGGGCCCGAAAGAACCACGCGTGGCTCACTGGGGCGATGAGGCGCACGGATCGTGCCGTGCGTCGTGGGACCTCGCTCCAGGGAAGTGACCGGACGGCAGGGGACAGCAGCCCGGTCACCCAAGAGAACGGCCGGCTCCGGGGACGCCCGGGGCCGACCGGCGGACCTTGCATAAATGCACAAGTCTGGGTCAAACGGTTGCGGGCGCCGCGTTCATCCAGCACGATGCGTAGACAGTCCAAGTCCCTCCGTGGGCACCCGCATTGCCCCACGCCAGAGGTACAGGCCAGCGGCGCAACCCCCCGGCGCCGCTTCCAGGCACCGGCGCTGCCCTGACGTCGGTGCTGACGAGAAGAAGGGCCCCGCGGCTCCACCCCGCGGGGCCCTTCGCTCTGCGTCGGCGGTTGTCCGCGGAGCGTCAGGTGCGGGTCACGGTCCCGCAGTCCTCACGGTCGCCGTCGTCGATGTCCCTGCTCCGGTCGTACGGATCCACGGCCGGGCCGCTCGGAGTCGGGCCCGCAGAGGCGCTCGACGAGAACTCCGGGTGCAGGTAGCCGTCGTAGACGAAGCACGAGGAGTTGCCTATCTCCTGGTCGTACTCGACGACGAGCAGCCGGCCCGGGGTGACCTGGTACCGGGCGGGGTCGGCGAGTTCCATCGTGAGGACGCGGCGCACGATGGTGCGGGTGACCTCCGTGGAACCGTCCGCGCGGCTCACCGGGTAGACAAAGGTGTAGTCGGCGTGCACGGCCACGCCCCCGTGCGAACCCTTCTCGAACGTCATGTGCCCACGCGTCTTGATCACGTCGCCGACCAGCCGTATCTCGTCGGGGTCGAACCGGCTGAACAGGGCCACCGGGTCGTTCTTCCTGCTCGGCGAACGCAGGGCGGTGTCGAGACGGTCGACGACGTCCGGCTGCTTGGGGTCCAGCACGGAGAACGCGGCCCCGGGGCGTGCGCCACGCAGCGCCTTCGGTTCCAGGTTGGCACCCACCAGCAGCTTCTTCGTCAGCTTCAGCGCCTGTTCCACACGGTCCTTGGAGACCGGGCCGACGGCCTTCGCGGCGGGCAGGACGATGCCGGCGTCGCCGTCGGCCCAGCGCAGGGCCGGGGAGCCGGCGAACGGCTCGTCCAGGGTGGGGGTTTCGGGATCCGGCGATCCGGGCGCGGCGGTGGGCGGCGCCGTCTCCTCGGGCAGGGGCGAGGCGTCGGCGGCCTCGGCCGTCCCGGCGCCGAAGGGGTCGCCGGGCAGCAGCGACGGCTTCATGGCCACCAGCGCCACGGCCGCGGCGACCGGCACGCCGAGCACGGCCCACAGCTTGCGGCGCCGGGCCGCCCTGCCGTTCATCTCCTGCCACGCGGGTCCGGTGCGCCACCCGGGCGGCAACTCGCCCCGGGCGTCCTGCCCGCGCAGGCGTTCGGTCACCAGGCGCGCTCGGGCGGACGGCTCCTTCGGGGCGGAGGTGCGGATGTCCCGCTCGGTGTCGCGGGTGAACTGCTCCCAGACGTCGTCGGGGATCTCCGAGGCCGACGCGTCGTCGGAGGGCTTTTCAGACACGAAGCCAAGATCTAAGCGTGTGGAACGCATCTTCACAAGAAGACCCCGGGTGTGACTCAGGCCACATAAGAATCCTGTGAATGCCAGCACAACCATTCACAGGTCTCACTGATCAAACCTGCCGAACCAAGGGCCACACCCGCGCCCCACACGCGGAGGCCTCCCCCAACGTTCGTACCGCAGCCCGCGGTACGCCGGACTCTCCGAGGTCTTCATGAAGCTTCGCCGCGCCATGGCAGCAGCGGCCGCTACGGCGGTCATAGCCCCGGTGGCACTGCTCGCGGCACCGGCCGCGTACGCGACCGACGAAACGACGCCCACCCCGAGCGCGTCGGTGAGCGAGTCCGCTCCCGAGACGTCCAGCTCGCCGTCGGTGAGCGAGTCCGCTCCCGAGTCGACGCCGGCTCCGAGCACGTCCGCGAGCGAGTCCGCTCCCGAGACGTCCAGCTCGCCGAGCGCGTCCGCGAGCGAGTCCTCCCCCGCGCCCAGCGCCTCCGAGCCCGAGGAGCCCGAGGAGTCGGAGTCCCCGGACCCCGAGCCCTCGGTGTGTGAGGACACCAAGGTCGACGTCGGCATCTCCGGTCTGTCCGGCAAGATCGCGGCGGGCAGCGGCTGGCACAAGTTCTCGCTGAACGTGGTGAACAACTCCGACTCCACGCTGAACGACCTCGACTTCTTCGCCGGGGCCTCCCCCGACAAGAACGGCGAGGAGCTGTTCTCCAGCAAGCAGGTCCAGCTCCAGGCCTGGGACCCCCAGGACAAGATCTGGGTCGACCTCAACGAGGGCGGCTACGCGGTCGGTTACGTCGGTTACACCGACGAGCTGAAGCCCGACTACGAGGTCAACATCCCGCTGCGCCTCAACGTCAAGCCGTCCGCCCCGGTCGGCTCCGGCTTCTCGCTCGGCGCGACGATCTACGGCGACAGCGACGGCGAGTGCGTCGGCTTCGGTGACGTGTCGTACAAGTTCCAGATCGTCTCCTCCGGTACGGACACCGAGGGCACCAAGCCGCAGGAGGGCGGCAAGGCGCCCGTGACCGACGAGAAGCCGAGCGGCAACACGCCGGAGGTCACCGGCAGCCTCGCCGAGACCGGCTCCAGCTCCGCCCTGCCGATGATCAGCCTCGTCGGTGGTGCCGCGGTCGTCGCCGGTGCCGGCGCGATCTTCGTGGTCCGTCGCCGCAAGGCCGGCGTTGAGGCGTAAGCCATGACGGCCCACAGGCCGTAGCACCAAGCAGAAGAGGGACCTGCGCTCGGAGGGGGGCGCAGGTCCCTCTTCTGTATCAGGTCCCTTTTCTGTATCCCGCTGTCGCTCAGTTCTTCGGCGGCACCGCCGGCAGGCCCAGGAACGGCAGCCGCAGCGCGCCGAACGCCTCCGCCGGGACCGCCGGGGCCTTCGGCTCGACCGGTTGGAGGCGTTCGTAGGCCGTGCCCTGCTCGGGACGCGGGTCGGGCTCGCCCTTGTTGGGCCAGAACGACATCGCCCGTTCGGCCTGGGCCGTGATGGTCAGGGACGGGTTGACGCCCAGGTTGGCGGAGACCGCGGCGCCGTCGACGACGGAGATGCCGGGGTGGCCGTAGAGGCGGTGGTACGGGTCGATCACGCCGGACGCGCGGGAGTCGCCGATGGGGCAGCCGCCCAGGAAGTGGGCCGTGAGCGGGGTGCCCATCAGTTCGCCGACGTTGGAGCCCGCGAAGCCGTTGATCTCGGCGGCCAGTGCCGACGCGCTCTCCGTCGCGGCCTTGATCTGCTTGGGGTTGGGGGCGCCGTGTCCCTGGCGGGCGGTGAGCAGGCCGCGGCCGACGCCCGACGGTTTCACGTACGTCGTCAGGGAGTTGTCCAGCGACTGCATCACCAGACCGATGATGGTCCGCTCCGACCAGCGGCGGTTGGACAGCGAACGCAGCACCAGCAAGGGGTGTTTCGCCGCGTGGGCGAGGAAGCCCAGGACCCGCGAGGTGCCCGAGTTCCGCCCGGTGTAGGGGACCTGGAGGATGGACAGGCCGCCCATGGAGTTGGAGCCCTTGCCGTAGCGGACCGGCTCGATGTGGGTGTTCGCGTCCGGGTGGATCGAGGACGTGATGGCCACGCCCCGCGTGAAGTCGGCCTTCGGCACGCCGTGGGCCTTGCGGTAGCGCCGGTCGTCGGTCTGGGCGCCGACCAGGGCCTCGGAGTTGGTGCGGGTCAGCTCGCCCAGCCGGTCCGAGAGGTGCGGCAGCCGGCCGCCCGCCTTCATGCGGTGGAGCAGGGTCTGTGTGCCGTAGGTGCCGGCGGCGAGGACGACCTTGCGGGCCGTGAAGGTACGGCCCTTCGCCTTGCGGCGGTCGTCGGTGGGCAGGGTGGCGACCGCGTATCCGCCGCGCGAGTCGTCGGTGACCGAGACGACGGTCGTCAGGGGGTGGACGACGGCGCCGGCCTTCTCGGCGAGGTACAGGTAGTTCTCGTTGAGGGTGTTCTTCGCGCCGTGGCGGCAGCCCGTCATGCACTCGCCGCACTCCGCGCAGGCCTTGCGGGACGGGCCCGCCCCGCCGAAGTAGGGGTCGGGCACCTCCTGGCCCGGCTTCGCCTTCGCCGTGCCGTCGGCGTCCTCGCCGTCGCCGAAGAAGACGCCGACGGGCGCGAGGTGGAAGGAGTCGCCGCAGCCCATCCGCTCCGCGGCGGCCTTCAGGTGCACGTCGGAGGGGGTCATGGTCGGGTTGAGCCGGACGCCGAGCATGCGCCGTGCCTGGTCGTAGTACGGCTTCAGCTCGTCCTGCCAGTCGGTGATGTCACGCCACTGGGGGTCCTCGAAGAACGGTTTCGGCGGGACGTAGAGGGTGTTGGCGTAGTTGAGGGAGCCGCCACCCACGCCCGCTCCCGCCAGGACCATGACGTTGCCCAGCAGATGGATGCGCTGGATGCCGTACATGCCGAGTTTCGGGGCCCAGAGGTAGTTCTTGAGGTCCCAGGAGTTCTTGGGGAGGGTCTCGCGGGTGAAGCGGCGGCCGGCTTCCAGGACGCCTACCTTGTAGCCCTTCTCCGTGAGGCGCAGGGCGGTCACCGAGCCGCCGAATCCGGAACCCACGACGATGACGTCGTAGTCGTAAGCGTCCTGAGGCACGTGTTCTCCTCGTCGAGTGTCGCGTGCGGGCCGTCTGTGGTGGAGCGCGCGGTTCCCCGCGCCCCCGAAGGGTCGTCTAGTTGAAGCGGAACGCCTTCATCAGGCGGAGGCTCCTGCTCATGAACCGGGCGTACTTCTCGTCGTCCATGCCCAGCGAGGGCGCCATCGGGAGCACCCGCTGGTGGGCCACCGTCTGGGCCTCGGTGTACTTGAGGATGCCCTCGGAGCCGTGGCGGCGGCCGAGGCCGGAATCCTTCATGCCGCCCATGGGCGACTGGACGCTGCCGTAGGCGGGGGCGTAGCCCTCGTTGATGTTGACGGTGCCGGTGCGCAGGCGGGCGGCGACCTCCTGGCCGCGGCGGCCGTTCTTCGTCCACACCGAGGAGTTCAGGCCGTACGCCGTCGCGTTGGCGCGCTCGACGACCTCGTCCTCGTCCGTGAAGCGGTAGACCGAGACGACCGGGCCGAAGGTCTCCTCCCCGCAGACGGACATGTCCGTGGCGACGCCGTCGAGGATCGTGGGCTCGAAGAAGTACGGGCCGATGTCGGGGCGGGCCACACCGCCCGCGACGACCTTCGCGCCCTTGGCGACGGCCTCCTCCACGTGCCGCGTGACCGTCTCGAGCTGACGCTCGCCGACCAGGGAGCCCATGTCGGCGCCGTACGCCAGGGACGTGCCGAGGCGCATCGCCTTCGTGCGGGCGGCGAAGCGCTCCAGGAAGGCGTCCGCGACCGACTCGTGGACGTAGAGCCGCTCGATGGAGATGCAGAGCTGGCCGGCGGAGGAGAAGCAGGCGCGGACGGCGCCGGCCGCGGCCTTCTCGATGTCGGCGTCCTCCAGCACCAGCATGGCGTTCTTGCCGCCGAGTTCGAGGGAGACACCGACCAGCCGCGCGGCGGCGCCCTGGGCGACCTCGCGGCCGGTGCGGGTGGAGCCGGTGAAGGAGACGTAGTCGGCGTGCCGGACGACCTCGGGGCCGACGACCGGACCGTCGCCGAGGACGACCTGGAAGACGTCGGCGGGCAGGCCGGCCTCTATGAGCAGGTCCCGGGCCCACAGGGCCGTGAGGCAGGTCTCCGTGTCCGGCTTCATGACGACCGCGTTGCCCGCGACGAAGGCGGGGAGCGCGTCGCCGACCGACAGTTCCAGAGGGTAGTTCCAGGGGGCGATCTGGCCTATGACACCGCGCGGGTGGCGCAGTTCGGTGACCTTCGTCAGGGTCGGCATGGCGCCGGCGTGCCGCTTCGGCCGGAGGTAGGCGGGGGCCTTGCGGCCGTAGTGCCGGGCGGCGACCGCGACGGCCTGGACCTCCTCGTGGGCGTGCAGCCGGGCCTTGCCCGTCTCCAGCTGGATGAGGTCGAGCACCTCGGCCTGGCGCTCCAGCACCAGGTCGTGGAAGCGGAGCAGGACGGCGGCGCGCTGCCGTACGGGGGTCTGCGCCCACACCGCCTGGGCGGCGCGGGCCTGTTCGAAGGCCTCCGCCACGTCCTCGGGCGTCGACTCGGGGAGGTCGGCCAGCTTCTCACCGGTGAACGGCGTGTGGTTGGCGGTCCGGCCGGAGCCGGCCACGCCCTTGGTGAGCTGGGCGACCAGCTCGGGCGTGACCACGTCCGCGGCGGTGCGGGCGCCCTCCGGTGCGGGGGCGAGGGGGTTCGTACCGGTCTGTGCCGTGCCGGTCTCTGCCGTCTTCTCAGCGGCCTGCGCGTCCGTCATGAGGCGCAGGGTATGCGGCGACGGAGGCTTTGGGTACCCGTCGGTAATACGGCTTCACCGAGTGCACACACGACGCCAGTGACTGCTGGCAACAAACACGCTGATCAGGACGTTGTGCGGTGCCCGGTGTGTGTGATTGAGCCTCTTCAGCGTTGCCGCTCCAGGGTGAGAATGGCTTTGGCGATTGACGTC